>JAAVFY010000026.1 GCA_014800515.1 Bacteroidales bacterium | reverse complement strand
ATGCCGAAGACATGGATCTTTGCCGAAGGATTGGCGATGTGTCGAAGACTATGTTCTTTCCGGATGCCACTGTAGTGCATGAATATGACAAGGGATCATATAAAAGTAAAAAGCTCCTCAAACTGCATATAGCCTCTGTAATCAAGTATTTCAACAAATGGGGCTGGATATTTGATTCCGGACGCAACAAGCGCAATAAGAATCTGTTAGGGATTCTCAAAACTTCTAACCAATGAAACGTATTTTTCGGGCCATATCGCCGTCATTGCTGGCGGCCACCATGATTCTGGGTCTGTGTATCCCGCTTCTTATACAGTCCTCCTCTTCGGCGTATGCACAACAACGTCATGCCGAACGCTATGCACTTCCGGTAGCTGACAATGAGTTCCCTATATGGGCTTGGGGGGCCTTCTTTCCTGACACGTTGCCCCCCGACAGTTGCTTCACTCTCCTTTCCGAAGCAGGATGTAACATCGCCATGCAGACCATATATACGGACACCACTCTTATGGCCCGTGTGCTTGACAAAGCCGGAGAATATAATCTCAAAATGGTCTTCGCAAGCAGTGTCATAGGAAATATGGATCGGTTGCCGGCCACTGTCAGCCAACTCAAGAATCATCCTTCGCTGTTAGGCTATTTCGTCTTTGACGAGCCCTCATCTTCCGAGTTTGAACGCTGTCGGCAATATAAGGATCTTATCAGCCGATATGATCCGAATGCACTGACTTATATAAATTTAGTGGCGACTTGGGGCACATTCGGCAAATCACGCTATGGCTTCCCGAATATGACGGACTATACCGAGCAATTCATAAAAGAGGTGGATCCTTCATATCTGAGCGTAGATATATATCCTGTCCGCACCAACGGCGGAGTGCATGTCCTCTCTGATTATTACGCCACATACGAGGCTCTCAGGACAGCTTGTGAAAAATATAATCTTCCATTCTGGGCTATTGTAGACTCCACTGCCCTTGAGCCCATGCAGTATCCCGACGAGACGAATATGAGATTCGCCGCCTTTGTTCCTCTGGCTTACGGCGCACAGTGTATAATCTGGTGGACCTACACTATCCCGCTATCAAATAGCGAGGATTGGACTGCGGCTCCCATGATGCCGGGTAACCGGCGCACCGGTATATGGTATGACATGCAGACGATCAATCGCGAGATACAGTCGCTGAAAGATGTATTCCTCGGATGCCACGTAACCAACGTATGGCACACCGGAAGCAATCTTCCTAACGGCACCCGGCGTCTCAATGAACTTCCGTCTCCTTTCACAGGTCTTGATGCCGGCGATGCCGGAATATTGGTGAGTCATATCGTCAATGACGGCCGAGAATACCTTATGCTTGTGAATCATGATGTGACGGGTCCGCAGAATGTGACCCTGAGATGGAGAGGGAATACGGTGAGAAAAATAAATCCCGACGGGTCTGCACTCCGGGCAAGCTCGGGCCGCTTAACCCTCCCGGCCGGAGACTACGCTATCTTCCGATTCAAATAATCATCCGGCAAGGGATCCTCTACGACTCGAGGTGGCCGGGAGCTTTCCTCAGTCGCTCCGGATTGCAAACACGTAGCAAACTACACAAGATAGAAAGAGAAAGCAACGAGAGCCGTGAATCATCAGATTCACGGCTCTCGTTGCTTATAACGTCGGGGTGAAAGGATTCGAACCTTCGACCCCCTGGTCCCAAACCAGGTGCGCTAACCGGACTGCGCTACACCCCGTATTTCCATTTGCAAAATTACAAAACTTTATCCTACTACACAAATTTTTCAGACCTTTCATTGCCAAGCTCACGCAAAATGCCCGTTCTTAAAATATATTAAGCCGGTTTTAGCCTTCAGGGGGGGGCCCTGATAAGAAAGACTCACGACCTTTCCCTCTTTCATGTTAAGGCCGTGAGTCTTTTTACTGCGGAGTGTTCTGTCTTATCGGACACTCACCTTGTGGGTGCCATCGGAAGCTCTGACGAGGTAAAGTCCGGAGGGGAGCCGGAAGGTGGCTTCTGACTGTTCGGAGGAATCTATCTTTCTCCCGTCGAGACTGAAGATGCAGTATCCTGTCTCCGAACCGGCTACTGTCAGGATTCCGCCGGATATGCCAACTCTCACCGGTGAGGTCTCCATATACCTGATTTCATCAGCCGAAACAATCTCCTTGCTGCCTATGACGACATAGCCTCCGGCCGGCACCGTTACTGTCCCTGCGGAAGCACTGTAAGCGGGTTCTGTCGCATAGCTCTTGGAGTATATCGTGTAGGATGAATTATCCTTGACGGCAAAGCATACGTTTAATGTCAGATCGCCTGACAGGTTCGGATTGATACACGTGATGAGTTCCTTGTCTCCGGCTTTGGATATAAGGGTACGCCCCTTAGCCCAATCGGAAGCACTGCAGGCTGATGAGAATTGCGCGGACTCTGCGAAGAGTTCGGGATTCCGACGTCGTATCCATAGCAATTCCTGATATGAGTCATGCAGACCCATACGGAGAGGATCGTCAAGATAACTCCACACCACTTTCTTCGGATCGGTATTGTTGCCACCATCATCGTTTTTGGTGTTCTGCGCATCCCCGAGTTCTGAAAACTGCCATATCAGGTGTGCTCCGGGGGCCATTATCATCTGTGCTGCCGCGCTCGCCAGCCTGCGCATGGCCATATCGGGGTCATTTTTCACTACGTAGACTCCCCATTGCTGCTGCTTGTAAGCAAGTCGTTGCTCGTCATGACTCTCAAGATAACTCACTGTCGACCCCCATGTCCTTCCGGCATGTGGAGCATAGAGACCGGACAAGGATGAATCGCTGTCATATCCCATCGCAAATTGGCAACCTTCATTGTTCCAGTTCGACCAGTTCAACTGACCGTAGGCTGCCATCTCATTCTCCTCCTTGGCTTCAGCAAGATTCTCGTTGATAATAATGACATCGGGTTTCACCTCCTGTGCGGCAAGCTGGAGTTCACGCATACGCTTCACTCGTGATGCGTTGTAGGCGTTGGTGGCAGCATCTCCGGCATTGGCGTATGAATCATTGTCGCCAAGTCCTTTCACAAGGTCAAATCGGAATCCGTCTACCTTATATTCCTCGAGCCAGTAGCGCAATACATCCTTGAATTGACGCTGCACGAGCGGGTATCCCTGATTCCAGTCATTGAGCACACTATAAGCATGGGGAGCAGACGCATTGAAGAAGGGATTTTGTCCGACTTCATACATCTGATACCACGGATGCTGCCAATCCGTCTGATTGAACACTATGTCAAGTATGACTGCCATCCCGCGTGAGTGGCAGGCGTCTATGAAGGCTTTATAATCGTCGGGAGTGCCGTAAGCTTTATCTATTGCAAACAGGAAATTGGGATTATATCCCCAGGAGATATTGCCATTAAATTCGTTTATGGGAAGCAACTCCACTGCATTGACTCCAAGCCACTGAAGGTAATCAAGACGCTCGCACGCACCTCGCACTGTGCCGTTGCCGTCGGCTTTCCCCTCCGTACCGGTGAAATCGCGGAGCAACAGCTCATAGATAAGCAGATCGCTGTCGGCCGGACGCTTGAATGAATCGCTATATTTCCATGCGTATTCATTAAGATTCTTCTGATACACGGCAAGACTCACCTCCGGCACTTTCCCGACTGGATAGGGCGGCAGATCGGGATAAACCTCGGGCGATATATATTTGTCATTCCAGGGGTCGAGTATAAGTCGGGCGTAAGGATCTCCCACGTTGATGGAATAATCCACAACATAGTAGTAGGGATATGCGTCTCCGGCAGTCAGCCCGTCGACTGTAGTCCAGAAATATCTGAAGCCCTCCCTATCCTCATATTTCATCACCTGCGATGAAACGGGCATATAATCATTCCAGCTTCCCACAAGAAAAACAGAACCCTTGCCGGGAGCCGCTATGCAGAATGTGACGGTTCCGTCGGCATTACGGCATGTGCCGGGCTGTGGTGTGCCTCCGGGATAGTTTTCGGCCTGCGAGGGGGCGAGATAAGCCAATGAGAGTGTCCGGGAGCTCTTTCTTCCATCACTTGCCACAGCCTCTGCCATCACAGTATATTCCCCGTAGTCGGAAAAAGTGTAGTCTGTAGTCAGTTCCATGGCCGAAACAGCCGACTTTATCTTCTCTTCGTTTATGTATAGGGTAAGAGCGGCCTGTTCCGTACTTCCTATACTGAAACTCACCGTATTGGTCAAAGGGGAGATGATATTGCCTGACAGTGAACTTTCAAGCGAGACCTGAAGACCAGACTGGAATACAGTCACATATATATCCTTATCTCCCTCCGCCTTTCCCTCCTTGGAGCAATCGGCGGTTCTGAACACGAAGGCAAGCTGAGTGATTGTCTCCGCCGGATCCGTCACGCCGTAATAGCGGCGTATATCCCCGATATAAAGTTTCCAAAGATCCGGACTCACATACTCCATCTTATATTTCGGAGTATTCTCGCCCCATGTCGGTGCATACTTCCAGTCGGAAGCGGAGACGGAGGCAGAAGTTATCACTCCGGTGTGGGCATATATTTCGGCCGAGGCCGGGAGGCCGGCCAACCCTTTGTTGCCTTCATCCGCGTGAAAGAATACGATCACACCCGTGGCATCCTCCTGCAATGGAGAGGGAGTGGTCGTGACCTGCGCTTTGAGCGAGACAACAGCAGCCGACAGTATCATCAGCAAGAGCAGTAACTGTTTCTTCATAAGCAGCTGAGTAGCTAAGTAGCTAAGAAAAATTAAACGATATAATAACTGAGTAACTTTGAAAATATCTTAATAAGATGACTCACATCTTTAAGGTATTAATCAAATAGTCAGAATCCCTCCTCACAATGAAAAATCAATCGTGAAAAGGGATTCTTCTTAATCTTCATCGGGGATATAGGTCATATCTCTCATATTGAGATATTCACTCCAGCCGGTGTCCTCCTCGGCTTCGATTTCAAGGGGCATACTGTCGATCTCTGCCAAAGCTTTATTGAACACCACTGAGAATATCTTCAGGTTTTTGGTATAGAACACCCAGTCCCGGCGTCCGTCGCCGGTATATATACCGGTCATTACGGCCACCTTATCCTTGGCAAAAGCCGATTGCAGGGCATCCGTAGCCTCCTCCATCAGCCGAGCGTCGGCATCTTCGGGCATCCCGGAGGGGAGCGCGTTATAACGCCATGTCACATCTATACGATAATTATACTTTCCTCCGGTGCGGAATTTATCCACTCCGTCGCGGCCTGACACAATCACAGTCTTGCCGTTGTCAGCCTCCGCAGGGTAAGTCCACCATCTGTCCATTGCAGTTGTCTTATTTCAGAAAACAATCAGCACCCGGTTCAATGCACGGTGACGAGAGTCGCCCCGAATCCATACTCTCTGAATGAGGCATCCTGCAAGTCCGCTTTCGGGTATTCCTTCTTAAGCAATGCGAGGACAGCCTTGCGGAGCACTCCCTCCCCTTTGCCGTGAATGAACACTATCTTCTGGCCTATGCGGCGAGAGTTTTCTTTCATGACCCTTCTCACTTCGTCAAGCTGCATATTGAGCATAGCGGTGTTGTCCATACCTGACGTATTGTCGGTGAGCTCCGCAATATGAAGGTCTACCTCTATGAGCGGAAGCAACTTGTTGGGGTTGGCGGTAGCGTCAGATTTCCTTTTCTTATCATGTCCTGAATCGACTCGATATTTCTTCGACAACTCCGCCACTGCGTCCTTCTCATCCGATGTCCGTCCGCCAATAGCCGAAGCTATAGCCTGACCACTCACTTCGGCGGGACGCACCGGATTATCATTACTTATGATCGGGAACTCCAATACGGGCGTATCGAAGTAGAGACTCGCACGGAAACAATGCAACTTGTGAAACTTGGTGAGGTCAAGTTTTCGATTCACACTCACCGGCGACTTAAGCGTGAATTCCTTCCCCTTTTTAAAAGCCACGGCCTGCACTGCCACTTTCTCTATCAAGCCAAGTGTGTCATGCGTATAGGAAGCCAGATCTATCAGTTCGTTGGGAGCCACCTCCCCCCTGAATATCAGATTCCAGCCCCGGTCGCCATCGGCCCGGCCGAGAAACGTGAAGTCAAGAAAATAATTGGAATCATTGACAAGCACACAGTTGAAGCGTGCAGTCGCGAGATTGCGTGTGTCGGAGGGTTCGAATGCAAGCACCAGATTCATCTTCTCACCATGGGCCGTCTCCTCCACCGGTAGTGACGGGGTCTGCGCCGCCGGCTTTGCAGGAGCCGGATCAGGTGTCCGGAGAGTTTCACTTCGTCCGGCGTCGAAAGCCTTCTGGTCGAACATCATCTTCGGTCCTCCCTTGGAGGCGTCATGTCCGGCCGGCATGACCACAACTATCTCCTTGAGCAATACGGGAGTCTCGAATCCATCTTCATCCACGTATGCTATCTGGCCTTCTATTCTCGTGATGCGCCCTCCTCCGACTGCATTGAGGTAGCGCACGGTGTCTCCTACTTTCATTCCTGTGTCTTGTTTACATTTGACTCAAATTCATCGTCCACCTTCTTCTCCCGTGCCTCGTAAGCATCCACTATGCGCTGCACGAGGGGATGACGCACGATATCTTTCTTAACATACTCGATTATGCCTATGCCGCTTACCCCTCTCAGAATCTTGAGTGCCTGCATGAGGCCACTCTGCACCGTACGCGGCAAGTCAATCTGAGTGGCATCTCCTGTAACTATCATTTTGGCATTCACTCCGAGTCGCGTCAGAAACATTTTCATCTGATGCTTTGTGGTGTTCTGAGCCTCGTCGAGAATAATGACGGCATCATTGAGTGTGCGGCCCCTCATAAAGGCAAGCGGGGCAATCTGAATGGTGTCGCTCTCCATATATTCCTTGAGCTTTACGGCGGGAATCATGTCCTCAAGAGCATCGTAGAGCGGACGCAGATATGGATCGATCTTATCCTTCATGTCGCCGGGAAGAAAACCGAGTTTCTCGCCGGCTTCCACTGCCGGACGGGAAAGGATAATTCGTTTCACCTGCTTGTTCTTGAGGGCCGAAACAGCCAGGGCAATCGCGATATAAGTCTTACCCGTGCCCGCAGGGCCAAGAGCAAACGTGAGGTCATTTTCTGCAAACGACTTCACCATTTTGGCCTGATTGGCATTGCGCGGGGCAATAGGACGGCCACTTTGTCCGAAGATTATCACTCCGGTGGTGTCTATATTCTTGGGAGGTTCTCCTTTGATGATGTCTATGATCACATCATCAGTAAGTTTATTATACTTCACGGCATACTCCTCTATCTCCTTCACCTTCTTTTCAAAGCGGGCGGTCTCGGAGTCTTCGCCTATGACCTTTATCACATTTCCCCTCGCAGCCATCCGGAGCTTGGGAAAGAGATTTCGTATGAGATTTATATTGTTGTTGTTGACCCCATAGAAAGTCTGAGGGTCTATTCCGTCGATAATTACTATTCTTTCGTTCATTTTGCAAATTTCGTATGCTTACGGAGCCTTCCGGAGGCACACCGGCGAGCATAGGGTCAGCCCACAGACCCTTCAAGTGTGATCTGAAGGAGCTTCTGAGCTTCCACGGCAAACTCCATAGGCAATTTATTCATCACCTCTTTGGCATAACCGTTGACTATAAGGGCTACCGCTTCCTCGGTGGGAATTCCTCGCTGGCGGCAATAGAAGAGCTGTTCTTCATTGATTTTGGATGTCGTGGCCTCATGCTCCACTGTCGATGAGGAATTCTTGACATCTATATAGGGGAATGTGTGGGCTCCGCATTGATCACCCATCAGAAGAGAATCGCATTGAGTGAAGTTGCGACATCCTTCGGCTTTCGGGGCTATTCTCACCAGTCCGCGATAAGAATTCTGCGAACGCCCGGCGGAAATACCTTTGCTCACGATTGTGCTTCGGGTGTTGCGCCCGAGATGAATCATCTTGGTGCCGGTGTCGGCCTGCTGATAATTATTGGTCACAGCCACTGAGTAAAATTCTCCCACCGATTCATCTCCCTTCAGCACACACGAAGGATATTTCCACGTTATGGCCGAACCGGTCTCAACCTGAGTCCAGGAGATTTTCGATCTGTGACCACGACACAAACCGCGTTTCGTGACAAAATTGTATATACCTCCGCGTCCCTCCCGGTCGCCGGCATACCAATTCTGCACCGTACTGTATTTCACTTCTGCGCGCTCCTCAGTGATAATCTCCACTATCGCAGCGTGCAATTGATTCTCATCGCGCATGGGCGCAGTACATCCCTCCAAATAGCTGACGTAAGCATCATCATCAGCCACTATGAGCGTACGCTCAAACTGTCCTGTGCCGGATGCGTTGATTCGGAAATATGTGCTCAATTCCATCGGACATCTTACTCCCTTGGGAATGTAGACAAACGAGCCGTCGGAGAACACCGCCGAATTGAGTGCGGCAAAAAAATTGTCGCGGTAGCTCACAACTGTACCAAGATAACGTCTGACAAGGTCTGGATAGTCTTTCACAGCCTCGGAAAATGAACAGAAAATCACACCGAGTTCGGCAAGTTTCTCACGATGTGTGGTTTTAACGCTCACTGAGTCCATCACAGCATCGACCGCCACTCCGGCCAATTGCTTCTGCTCCTCGAGCGATATGCCGAGTTTGTTGAAGGTGTCCACAAGTTCGGGATCTACCTCATCCATACTTTTCTTCAGCTCCTTCTTCTTGGGAGCGGCATAATAGCTGATAGCCTGATAATCTATTTCCGGTATGTCAAGATGCGCCCAATGAGGTGGAGTCAACGTGAGCCAATAGCGGTAAGCCTTGAGTCGGAATTCGAGCAACCAGTCGGGTTCCCCCTTTTTTTCCGATATATAGCGTATCACGTCCTCACTCAGACCCGGAGGCACTATCTCCGTGTCGATATCTGACGTGAACCCGTACTTGTATTCTGAATTGGTAGCCTCGTGCAGGAGGTCGCCTTCGCTTGGTTTATTCTTATTCTCGATTCCTGAGTCGGACATGGCTTGATTCTTATTTAAATCTTAATGATAGCAAAGGAGATGCCAAAGACGCATCCCTCTTTAATCAATACGCAAAATTACTAAAAATGTTTCAGACAGGCCCCACCTTACCATCATTCCCTCGACATTAATTCTCTTATTACGAAGCATGAAGATTGAACTGTAATGTACCATCGGATGCTACCTGACGGGACATAATTATAGTATTCCGACGAATGGCTGAGGCAGCCTGATGACACTGTTATTTCAGCTACTTATATAATTAACTTGAACACTTACTTACCGATAAATATAGCAAATGAAAAGCCCCGGCTAATATAGCCGGGGCTTTTCTATGTCCGAATCAAAGATTAACAAGATATGAATTAAATCTTGGCTTCAATCCGGTTTGAATGACGGAAGTCATTCAGTATGCTTTGGCAAGAGATTACTTCTTTGTAGCCTTGCAGCTGTAGGGCAGTCTGCCGAGGTCAAGGACAATCTCGTAGGTGCCGGCCTCCAGTTTCAGATTGCCGCCATTGGGCACGAGATCGGTCATCTCACCACCAAGATTGATATCCCAACCATTATTGAAGCGGAACTTCCATTCGCCTTCTTCAGCGAGTGTCAGCGTTCCCTTCCATTCCTTGAAGTCAGTAGAGGTCAGAACCTGGTCGCCATTCCAGTTGTTAAAGCCGCCGATCATGGCAACAGATGTGATCTCAGTGAGTTCGTAGGTGAGCTTGGTCATATCGGTCGTTACCCAATAGAGAGCGTTCTTTGCCACCTTGATGTTGTCTCCGTTGGCTTTCAGCACACCGTCGGCACCACCCCAGTTAAGCGGTGACCAGTCGGCCTGTGCCGTAAACTTGAACTGCTCTTCAATGTATACAAATCCGTGATACTCCTCATAGTTGTCGGTGAAGAGACACATATTGTCATTGAAGCTCCAGCCGTTGGCGGGACCGGGAGTGTAGAGAAGTTCGTAGGCATTGCGCACATGATAGCTGAGATACTCCATGTTGATCTCAATCTTCTTGGGGCCTTCCTCCTTTATGATACCGGCGGAAGCTCCCTTCACGAGCGTGCCCTCGATAGCCTCGGCATCCTCCACACCATAGCAACCCGCAAAGTTGGAAGCGGAGAGCTGCGATTCGGGAACAACAAGCCATGTGTAGCCGGCCTTAGCCTGCTCCTCTGTGACTGTGAATGTATATGAGAAGTTGGGGTCTTCATATACGTCTACGGGCGAATGACCCATCTCGACAGCCTGATCAATCTTGTTGTCGCCAAGATATTTACCTACGAGATAATATTTCGCCTCAATAGGGATATAAGACACCACATTGACCGACTTCTGACCCATATATTCAGCACCGAGCAGCGCGGTGGAACCACCGTTCACACCGAAAATCTGATAACGGATATAGACCGGTCGGGATTCGGGGCTGTTGGCACGAGAGGCTGCCAGATAGTCGCAGACACGCTTCACGCTCACCTCTCCGAGAGTAGCCTCAGCCTTGGTTTCTTCCTCGGGGAAGACCACAGGAATGGTGATAGCGTCGGAATAATCCTCCTTTGTGGCCAGCTGCATCTCCACACTCACCTCAGTGCCCTCGGGCACATCTGCCTTGGTGATATCAATCACCTTGAGATTCTCCCCGGAGAAGGTGTTGAGATTAAGATCAGTACCGGCCAGATCGGTGCCTGCGTAAGAAATCGCAAGGCCGTCGGCCTCCATCACAGGACCCTGGGGGTTGACCTGCATCTGACCCAGATCACTCTTGTCATCGCATGATGCGAATCCGAGCATGAGGGCGGAGGCTAAAAATATGCTTATTTTCTTCATTGTTTCTAAAGTCTTCGCTTTATTGAGTTATGGCAGCCGGAAGCCGGGCTCCCGGCTGCGTGATTTTCAATCTAATGGAGACTGACGCAAGATCAGAGAGCCTTGAATACAACAGTGTTATTATTCAGATTGACTGTGATCTCAACTTCACCGCCGGCCCAATCTGCCACGTGCCATGCGCCCTTGCCGGCTTTTTCCGTAGCAGGGTCGTAGAAGCACTGTCCGGCATACTCTCCATCTGTCAGAGTAATGTCTACAGCGTTATCATCATCTTGCGCACCGATTGAGAAGAAGTTCCAATCTCCAAGTTCATCATAGAAGCGGAAATTGAATTTATTTTCCGGAATATCGTAAGTAGCCTTGTAGATTCTCGAACCGATCTCAGTCTCGAATACAGGCATGGAGTTATCGTTAATATCCCAGCTTGACGGCTCTCCGATGATATAGATTGCATCCGGGAGATCAACTGCAAAATAGACGAGTACATTATCAAGCTTCACTTTATTTGACTTGATGGTGTACTTATCGGATCCGTTTGCAATGCTTGACACACAACGCACATACAAGGGAACGGTCTTCACCTGCTCGGGATCTTCCCAACCGTAAAGGGCGCAGACAGCCTTGGCAAAAGGTTCGGCAGGAATGGTCATGGCGGCTATCTGAGTGGTGTAGCCCACCATCTCCGACTTCTCGAAAGTCTCCGTGTCGGAAACCTCGAGTTGATACGTAGGAGTAGTGCCGAGTCCATAGTTGGCCTGTGAGCAAGAGAAATTGATGGAGCCACCCTCCTCTACCGTGTAGAGCTGATGAACGAACTCAGGAGTATTGAGCACGAACTCCGTGGGCACTTGCAGACGCGGCTCGGTGTCATCCTTACAGCTCGTGAAGGTAAGGCCGAGAAGCACTGTCAGAAGTGCGAGAAACGATATTTTTTTCATTACTGCTAAAATTCGGTTTGGTTTTTAAATCAATATCCTTTGTTCTGGTCGTATTTGCTGTCGTAAGACGCAATAACGTTGGTCGGGATGGGGAAGACATTATAGCGGTCGGCAATATATGTGCCGTCGACCTGACCACCCTTCCAGTTCCATACATAGGAGTTGCCTGTGAACTTACCGAAACGCACAAGGTCAGTGCGACGCACGTTCTCGCCGTAAAGTTCACGGGCACGCTCATCAAGAAGCGTATTGAGACTGAGGTCAGCCTGTGTCCACGTGCTCACTCCCGCGCGGCTGCGGAGATAGTTCACATATTTTGTGGCAAGCGCCATGTCGCCGTGGCCACGCAGAGCGCACTCTGCTGCATTGAGATAGACCTCGGCAAGACGAATCACAGGATAGTCCGTATCCACGAAATTCATAGGCTCGGGATTAGGCTTGCCGGCACGGGTAAGTCCGGTCTTGGGGTCATTATACATCGGCATCTTGCCGGTGGCCTCGTCACAGTCTACGTTAGTGAACTTGATGTTGAGATAGCCCTGACGCAGGTCATCATAAACGTTGTTAGTGATGCTCCAACCCGCAATTTCCGTAAGCCAAAGGGCTGCACGCTTGTCAGCTGTGCGACCGTCAACGAATCCGAATTTTTCGGAGAACTGCTGGCGTGCATGCATACATCCCCAGGGATTGTTGGTGCCATACCATTCCTTGTTGCAGAAGCCATCGGCAAGAGCGTTGTTCTCACCACCGAAACAAGAAGCCATGATCATGAAGGAGCTACCTCCGTAAGCCTCGGTCATACCGAATTCGTAGGGTGTGTTCCAAAGGATCTCATTCTGGTCAGCAAGCGCACCGGCAGCTCCGGCCACAAAGATATGATTGTTCTTACAGAACACCGACAGATAGTCCTGAGCGAGGCCACTGCCGTTGAAGCCGCCTCCTTCGTGACGCTTGATAATATTCTGGGCATGCTCCCAGCACTTGTCAAGATCATTCTTGGCACCCTCTGTGAAAATCTCGGAGTTGAGATAGAAACGCACGAGAAGCGCTTCCACCGCATCTTTACCAATTCGGCCATAGACGGGAGTCTTGTCAGAGAATTTAGAGAGCACATCTTCAAGATCTGTCACTACCTTGTCGTAGAGTGCCGCACGGCTCTCAGCCTGAAGAGGCTCCTCGCCGTAGGGAACATCATCCCAAGCCACGGCAGCGCGTCCGAAGATGTCGATTACGTTATAATAGCTCATCGCTCTCAGAGCACGAGCCTCAAGTAGATATTGATCCACGTCAATGCCATCGAGGCTCACACCGTAGTCACCGGCATTGCGGACGAAACGCATGAAGTCGTTGCAGACAGCGATGTGAGTGTAGAGACGTGAGTAGATGAGGTCAACCACCGGATTACCGGCCGCCCAGTTGGTCTGGACGAAATCGGCCACGCCGGCATCAGAGGAATAAATCCATGCATATTCGTCGGTGGTGAACTCATTAGCCATGAAAATCGCACGGTTGTAGCAACTCATACCGGCATCAGGAGATGTGATCTCTGACTCTCCGGCACCCTTCTGGCCTGACACGGCCATACCGGAATAGCACTTGGCCAGATAGCCGTTGACATATCCGTGGGGATCGGAAGCAAAGTCGCCGGGAGTGAGCACCTGCGGATCCTGAGGCAGCTGCTCAAGATCGCCTGTACATGAAGTGAGGGCACCGACTGCCATCACCGCAGCTCCGATAAAGAATTTATTGAATATGGATTTCATATTTTACAAAGTCTTTTTAATAAATTAGAAGGTTGCGATCAGACCGATGGTATAGCTCACAGGACGGGGATATGTCGAATTGTCGACACCGCTGTATACCTCGGGATCTATGCCCTTATACTTGGTGATCACGAAAGGATTCTGAACAGCACCGTAGAGACGGAGACGGAGCTTGTCGCCCAGCAGATTCGGCCAGGTGTAGCCAAGTGTGATATTGTCACAGCGCACGTAGCCGGCATTCTCCAGATAATAGTCGCTCAGATACTGTGAAGTCTCGAAGTAAATATCGTTGTGTACGAGATTACGCAGTGTGGAGTTGGTGAATGTGTTTGCGAGGAAAGTACGCTTCGCACGAACATTGTTGTAGAGATAATTGCCGATAGAGGCACGGAGTGTGAAGCCGAGGTCCCAGTTCTTATAAGAGAAGTTGTTGCTCCATGACATTGTCACCTTAGGATCGATGCTGTGCTTGATGACACGGTCGGCATCGTTAATCTCGCCGTCGCCGTTCTGGTCAACATAGCATCCTTCGATAGGCATTCCGTCAAGGTCGTAAACCTGCTCGTAGAGATAGAAGGAATTAGCGGGTTTGCCGACAGTGTTAACCTGACACTTCATACCTGTGGATCCCATACCCGAATCCTGCACCTCCATGATCTGACCGTTCACGAGGTCGGTGATCTTGTTCTGGTTCCATGCCACATTGTAGCTTGTGGTCCAGGTGAAGTCCTCGAGGTCGATTATGCGGGCTCCGATCGTGGCCTCGAGACCGAGATTGCGGAGCGAACCGATATTCTTGGTGAGCACGTTGGTAGTGGCGGCACCCGGAGAAACTGTCACAGCTGCAAGGAGATCCTTGGAGTCACGCAGATACCAGTCGAGAGCGACTGTCAGGCGGTTGTTCCACCAACCCATGTCAAGACCTACGTTCCAAGTGGTTGTAGTCTCCCACTTAAGGTCGGGATTGTAGCCGGCGGGATAATAAGTGTAGTAACCGTTATTGTAGAGACCTGTAGTGACATTGGGATAGTAAGAACCCGGTTCTGACACTGTGTAAGTAGGCATATAGTCGAAGAGACCACCCACAGCCTGCTGACCGGTCTGACCCCATCCGAGACGAAGCTTGAACTCGTTCATGTTCTCACGTACATTCTCCATGAAAGGCATATTGTTGATCTTCCAGCCAAGAGCAACGGAGGGGAATAGACCCCAGCGGTTCTTCTTGGAGAAACGTGAAGTGCCGTCGTCACGCAGAGTGAATGTGAGCAGATATGTATCCTTGAAAGAGTAATTGATACGTCCGANGAAGGACACGAGCTGAAGATTGCCGGCATTCCAGAAGTATTCGGGATTGTCGTTGTAGGTGTGTCCGATGCGATCGTTAGTGGCGGGATTGATGGCGAGGATGCCCTCGTCGTTGATTGTAAAGCCGGGAGTGGTGAATACTGTGGCGTTATTACGTCCGTGGGAGTCGAAACGCTGCCAGGAGTAACCGGCCATAACATCAAGGTTAGACTCTATTGCGTCAAAATCCTTCTTATAATTGAGATAGAAGTCGAGCAGAGTGTTGCGGCGCAGCTCATACTGATAGTAGTGGTAGCCGGCGCCGTCATTATAATTGTTAGCCCAAGCCGTGGGGCTGTTCTGTGCAGTATACTTGTTGTTCTCCGATTTGGTGACGTCGTAACCGAGGTTCAGGTTGGCGTGCAGGTCGGGGAGGAAGTGGAAAGCATAATCAATCTGCAGATTGCCGTTGGAGCGGAAGATATTGGCAGTGTTGTCAATGTCAGTGGCAGCGGCAAGGGGATTGAGAGTGCCCTGAGTGTTGTAGGAATAACCGAGAAGGTTGCAGCTGTATCCGTTGTAGAGATACGGGAATTCAGAGTTGCCGGAGAGAATATTGCTGTAGACGGGACGAGTGGGGTCGGCATCGACAGCGAGACCGGTGCAAGACTCATCAGTAAACTGATTGTGGAGATAATAACCCTTCACATTGGCACTGACCTTCAGCAGACCGCCGAAGAATTCGGGAGTGAGGTTGAAGCCGGCAGTGACACGCTGCATGCGGGAATCCTTAAGGATACCGGAGTTGTCGGTGTAGGAAGCGGAGACACGGTAAGGGAGCCAGTTGGCACGCCCGCCGACAGAGAGGTTGTATTCATGAGACACAGCTGTGCGGAGCACTTCCTTCTGCCAGTCGGTATTGGCATCGCCAAGAGCCAGCGCACGTGTGGAATCGTAGCCGTAACGATCTATGATCACTGCGCGATACTCGTCGCCGTTGAGCACATCCCATGTCTTTCTCGCATGGTTGACTGTCATATTGGCAGAGAAGTTCACCTGAGGCTTGCCGCCGCGACCTTTCTTTGTCGTAATGATGATGACACCGTTGGAAGCTCGCGAACCGTAGATGGCAGTGGCGGAAGCATCCTTGAGGATGGTCATGGATTCGATATTGTCGGGAGCGATCATGGCAAGCGGATTGGACATACCGTTGATGCCGTCGTTGCTCAAAGGCACTCCGTCGAGCACGATAAGAGGATCGTTGGAAGCGTTGAGAGACGCACCGCCGCGAATACGGATTGTGGCACCGCCTTCAGGGCTACCGCCGCTGGAAGTCACCACCACACCGGGGCTTGCGCCCACGAGCAGATCCTGGGCCGAAGTGGAGATTCCGGCCTCCACCTCATCCGGCATTACCATCGCTACAGAGCCGGTGGCATCCGATTTCTTGACCGAACCGTAGCCGATCACTACAGTCTCGCCAAGCATTGTAGCATTCTCCTTCATGGAAATCTTGAGATATTCCTGCCCGTTGACAGGAACTTCCACCGGATCATAGCCGATATAGCTCACCACGAGAACGGCCTGAGGAGCCACGTTAATCGTGAAGTGACCGTCTATGTCAGTGGCAGTACCGTTGGATGTTCCTTTCTCCATTACGGTAGCGCCGATCAATGGCTCACCCAGCTCATCGTACACGTCGCCGTGGACGGTGATCTTCTGGGCCAAGCCCGGAAGCGCGAGTAACAACAACATGGCTATCGTTACCCATAGCTTCCCATTCAGATGAAAACAGATGTTCTTCATGCAAGAATTGATTTAAGTACTATATTGAATTGTTTAGGTTATTTTCTTATTTGGCCATTTTTTCTATTATTACCCTATATGCAGTTATTCCTCTATGTTATGTAGCNNGCTACATAACATAGAGGCGGATCCGCCTCGNGAAAGCACCTCANGGATTCTTTTATCCCTCGGTCAANACTGNATTTCGTCTACAAAATTAATAATTCTATCCACCTCCCTATTCCNTANACTTTCTCTTAACAATGTTAATTCACATTTTTAACATTTACATTCCTCCACNTTTTTCTAATATTTANCCCCCGCAATGTATGCCTTTATCAACTCAGNCATTCATTACGAGGGCAAAAGACACCTTTTTTCAATATTTTAACCAANNCTCCATGCTGNCATCGTTTTACGCCTTACAGAGACAATATTAAATATTATCACAAGCAAAGTGACAGCGAATCCTATTATTAACGATGATAAAATTCCTCCGCCGCTTGCACCCATACCTGATAATGACGGAAGATAANTGCCACGGAGCACCAGCATCGCACCAACAGCGAGCATATAAGCCACTAACGATGCCCATATNACCAGCCTGCTATAGGGAGCNGCTACCTCGCGCAGNGGATAGCCGAGCATAAGCAACGAATGGAGTTTATCCCGATTCTTCTCCATAAGGAGGGATATGCTCAGAAGGAGGATGAAGAATGACAGAAGGGTGATGACCGAACCTACACCAACNACCAGACCTGTGATGACTTTCAGCAGATAGGAGGCGGAAGAACCACTCTTATCGCCCGCCATCTCCATACCTCGCTCCTCAAGGTAGGGCGCAATAGCAACATCTCCCGGCGAACTGACATCTATTATAACTCTTGACGCCTGGCGATGGCCGTCGCNTCCGAGTCTTGAATTGGTATGATCCATAAAGGATTGTGGCACAAGGATGGTATTCAGCCGGCTTGAATATCCGGCGACACGTCCAAGAAATTCCTCGNTTCGGNTCCCATCCTCGCTCTGCAGACGAAGACGCAGGGGGATGCCGCTCATGATTGACTCCGACATCTGCGGAAGTCCCGCNGAACCCGCGAATCCGAAATTATACAAGGCAAGATAGTCTTTGGAGATTATCACGGGCACCTCGGAAGTTCCNTCTTTCCATTGCCAGCCCTGTGTCTTCACATCTACAAATTCATCGGGNATCGACTCGAAAAACATATAAGTGGAGAGATTGTTGCCTCCGGCCGCCACAGAGGCATATACCTTGTAATCGGCTGATGTGAATTTTCCTACTTTTCTNACCCATGGCTGCNGCTGCAGATCTTGGATCTCTGCATCGCTGAACACTGCTGCCGGGGAAGCTCCAAGGGTGTTGCCGGAAGTCACCNTTTTATTGACGACAAGATAATCACTGCGCACAAAACTCTCTTCATCTTCCCATAGTGATCGAGCATCGCTGTAGAACTGCANTCCGCCGAGTATTATGGCAAGCCCGATGAAGTTGGAGAGTATGAAACCGACTATTCTGGCCGGTGAGGTNTTTTTGCGAAGNAGTCTCGATATGATGTTCATGAGTTTCTCTTCTTTATTCTTAAATATCTGCCGGTGATGATAACTACTGCCTGTGATCTGTCAGAGGTGAATACGCTCAGGAGCAGTCAGAGACAAGGAATTTCCAACAGAGGTGGTGATGATTCCCGCNTTTCTTGAAGCGGCTTCCTCCTCAATTATAGCTGCCGCGATTCTATTGTTGGCCTCATCAAGATGGCTCACCGGCTCATCAAGCAATATGAAGTCGAATGGTTGGCAGACAGCTCTGATTATGGCTACACGCTGTTGCTGTCCGATCGACATTTTACCGACCGGGTAATCTCGTCTCGCTGAGATACCCAGTCTGTCNANAAGCATCTCTATCTTTTCATCGCTCAACGCGGAAGTGAGACGATTTTTCAACTGGATATTCTGCCAGGCGGTCAGTTCAGGAAATAGCGAAAGTTCCTGCGGGAGATAGGCAATNTGCTTCCGGCGGATCTCCTGCCACTCGGAGATGCCATACTTACGCACGTCTGTGGCNTCAAACTGCAATGTGCCCTGATAGTCCGTNCGCGACCCGAAAAGATAGGCACACAATGACGATTTGCCGCCTCCGCTGGCTGCCTCGATAAGCAATCGGCATCCACGCTTTATGACAAGACGTCCGCGCCACACTTGTGAATCCGGGATNCTCTCCGATCTGAANACATCGGGGAGCATATCGGTCAGTATTATTTCGTTTATTCTTTCCATGTTNATGTTGGCAGATCCTTCACTATGTTCTTCAANACTTATCTCGCCATGAGACGCAATACGGATGCGAGAGCATCCCCCTCGTTTTCCGTATCTATATCAAGTGTGATCTTCAGNCCGCCATTGTCAGGAGTCACTTTCAATACGACCATGGCTACTCCGGCAGCGTATGTGGGNTCNGCTGTCAGGGAGGTCAGCATGTCTCTGTCTGCCATCATTCCTAACCATGCGCCCGAAAGCCGCCCGGAGTCTTTGTCAAGGGCAATNTCGCCGGAAGACGCACCATTATCCACCTTAAGCAACTTTCCGTCGCGCTTCACTGTGCCGAAACTATCGTTGAGATATTTCATAAGATCTGAAACGGGACTTTTTCCGTCAGTTGTGACAAGCATCCGGAGANCGCTTTTCCCTTCAGTGCGTGACAAAGCTGCTACAAACGTNCCGTCAAGCGGACTCAGCAGCGGAGCATATACCTCCCCTACTCCTCCGAATTGCGAGGCCATTATGTCGCGGAGTTGTCGTGAAAGCTGACGNGAGATATTGCCTGCCAATACCATGTCGGCAGCTCCTCCGAATCCCTCGAGGGTCTTTACNTCTATTTTGGATGTGGAGAAATTACATCTGGCATCCTCTCCCTTGGAAGTGAGGATACGTGACTCCATGCTGAATCTCTCCTTTGATAACTTTCCTTCTGTCATCATTATGGCTGCATCATCAAAGATGGTGGAGATAGCCATGCGTGCCACAGTTCGATCCGTGAAACTACCTCCACGCAGACTCACCAATGCATCGATATTGGCCCAAGCAAGAAATTCTTTCTCCGACTTCAGGAATTTATCTGCTATATCAAGCGAACAGAAGCTCTGAGACTCGGTGAGATCGGAATAGCGTGCTATGTGCCCGGCATCNATGAGAGCTGTATTTCCTATTCTCATCCATCCCTGATTGGCNAGACGCGCCATGTAGCCGCATACCTGAATCTCTCCGGTGGCAACNGCCTTCTCACCCGTCACACTCTCCGCAAAACTTATGAATTTATCGGGATCATCAAGAACGAAGGTCAAGAAACTGTCGTCGCCCTCTGTGAATGCCACTGCAAACGTAGGNGCTACCCCGGCNTCGCCCGCAATCACGGCTCGTATGTTTTCTTTCAAAACCGGTGAGCCGAGTGTCTTTNTCAGATTATCCAAAGCTGGCGAAAGAGTCACTTTTCCGCTCTCATCAACCTTGCAGCCAGACTTCTCAAGCACTGTATGCACATTGACAGTCATCACAGTCGTTGCATCGGAAGGGACGGTCTTCAGCAAATCTGCAAGGTCTCCTGTCGATGACTTGGTGCAGGATGTGACAAGAATTAATATCAACATACTCCCGATCAGACACAATCTGTGGGCAGTTAAGCGGATTTCTTTAGGCAATACGGGTGTCATAACTGTGATTTATAAACTTAACCGACAATAAAACAGACNTGATGAGCCGCATCGGCAACAGCTCCTCTTCATGATAACACAAAATTATTAAAAAGTTATCACACACAACCTATCAAATCCGCAAAAAATCTCCATGANCGATTTTCAATCACTTTTGCNCCCCAACCCCACAAATAGATAAATCCTCCGGATTCNCGATNNGGAATCCGGAGGATTTATCAAAATTTATACTATTNCACTATAATGAGTGCAACGTTTCATTATCAGCGTACAACNACCTTTGCAGTGCGGTNGGCAACCTTCACGATATAGAGACCCGGCTCAAGATCGATAACATTGTTGGTGTCTGCAAGTTTCTCAATCTTCACCTGACGGCCGTCAAGCGTGTAGATATGNGCAGTCTGGCCCATATAACCGAAGATTCTCACCATTCCTTCGCCTCCGGTGATTGTGCCGAAGAGAGTCTCCGACACACCNTCTACGCTGTCAAAGCCNCTCTCGAAGCAATATGCGGCGAGAATNAAGCGTGAAGAAAGATTAGGATAAACGATATTGAGAGCAACCGATACCCAGGGATTNTTGACCATGTCACTGGGAAGACCCACTATGACATCNTTGTAACCGTCTCCGGCCGGTACTTCATAAATTATCTTCTCGCTGTCCATGGGGAAAGCAGTGGCACCAACGTTTATCTCAGCAGCATCCTCTCCGGTCCAAAGAAGGAAATGACAATCCACTCCATCTATTCCCTCTGTTGTGAATTTCGGGAAGATGAAACGAGATTTAGCACCTGCTACGGTGGGNACACCGGCGATGANATCACCTATGTCACCGGTCTTCATCTGGTCGGGAGCNTTAAGTTTTTCAGGTGNTGTCCAAGATATATTGGCATTCTCATATCCATCGCTCTTGAAGTATGTGATAGGCTCATACTTCAGTGCGTCACCATCGAAATCATCTTCCATGGGGAGAGAATGAGGCTTACCAACCTGACACACGATAGCTGCCGTTTCAGGACTTTCGCCAACAGCGTTTACAGCAGAGATACGCACGTCGATATTAGTAAGTGAGAGTATGTTTGACATCTGCATCGTGGCATAAGTAAGAGGGTAAGGCACAGTCACCTGAAGCACGTAAGCCCCTTCGGACTGATCGTATGTATACACGTTGTAGTCGAACATATCATCCTCAGAGGGAGTGCCATCCATATCTGTAGCGGGAGCATCCCAACGTAGAGTCAAGCCGGTGTTAGACTCGCTATACTCGGCGCGCAGATTGCGTACCACTCCGGGATAGCCGAATCCGAGGCGAACCACTCCGTTGGCTGACATACCTGTAACATCACCNACACTNGGGGTGACNGTCACAAGGAATTCGCCCTGACCAAGTTCCATTTTGGCAGAGAGTTTCTCACCCGGGGCACCGCTCATACTCTTGGACTGACCGCTGGAAGTGGTTATCTTGGCACTGACAATATGAGTAGCGGGAATCGGGTCGCCGGCAAGAGTGCGATCGGGCAATACGAAAGAAATCTCAGTCTGAAGCGGTTTATCGGGTATATTTTTAACCTCGAGAGCGGAGACAGCATCCGGACCGGCCATATTGTCGGAAGTCTCAACTACCTTCAGAGTCTCTAATTCAAGCGGAGCGAGTCTGCCCTCTTCGCTCTTGACACCCAGACCGATGTAATATTCACCTGCAGAAGCCAGTTCTTCAGGAATCATGAAGCTTCCGCTCAGTTTGATTACAGAATAGTCGGATATTGCAATCGAAGGGATGATATTCACCTTCATTGCGGAAGAGCTGGCCTCAGTGCCGAGCCATGCCTCCACCTTGCCGTAGGGCAAAGAAGAATCAGCAATATTGACATTGAATGAGAAGGTGTAGATCTTGTTGGTCTGAGCCTTGAAGCGGGGAAGGAAGAGCCAGTCCTCGGAATCGGTGTTCTTCTCGTAACCGGAGAGGAGTACAGGCTGGTTGTCGTAGTCACGAGTATAGTAACTCCATTTAACATTATTATTGTCGGTATCCTCTACAGTGCAGACACTGAACTGCGTCTCGGTAGGTTCGATAGTGAATGGCACGCTGTATGCCTGTCCAACGATAAGAGTGTTGGATAAGGTGCCCTTTGAGATCTTTCCTTCACATTCGGCCACCACTTCTGCCTGATAAGCGGCAAGCGTACTGTTGGCATCGATGATATCCTCCATCGCAACGGATGTACTTGAAGTCTCTTCTACAAGACGACCGCCGACATATATCTTATATGTTACGTTCTGAAGAACGTCGCCATGGATACCCTTAGTCACGGGATCCCATGTAAGGTTGGTTTCCGTAAGTGTCACATTGACAGGGGCAAGCGGAGTGTCCTGACCAATGAATGCGGCGATAAGCTCGCTGAGGCCCTTCACGCCGTTGACCTGAGGCACTACGCGTACGTAGTGAGTGCCATCGCTCAGATTGATATTGCCTGTAGTGACGGAAGTTCCGGCGGCTGCAGATCCTGAATCCGTCGGCTGATTGTCGACATACACCTGATAGTCAACGTTTCCATTGATTGCGCTGCCGTCAATAAGTTTGGCGGGAAGCGTGAAGGTGAAGTTGCCGGTCTGGGCTGTGCCTGCAAAGTGGGCTGCGAGGCCCGAACACATCTCCGGAGCACCGGTGGCCGCAACGGGATCGTTGTTCTGGGCTACGAAATATGTGAAGTTATAGCCCGCGGGGAAGTTGCGCAGGTCGCGTGTGGTTCCGTTGGCAGCATCTATCAGCTTGAAAGTCGACACATTGTAATCAGCCTCAACAGTATAGAAATTCCACGCATAAGCCTGACGTGAGGGTATCCAGATAAGTCCGGAAGCGATATCATAGTCGGGAGCAGGATTCAGAGTAGGCTTATAGAGAGGAGTCTGCGCACCGGTGTTGACATCAATCTGCACCAGATTATAGCTGCCGTTGAGGCCCACAAGGATGCCCTGCTCCGGATTGAAGCAGATCGAACGGCACATCTCCTGATAGGAGTCACATACTTTGATTATGACTGCCTGATCGAGATCTGTGGCAGGCGCACTCTTGAACACGAATTTTGTGCGGCTCTTGTTGAAGCCGTAACCGTATACGCGGTCGTCCACGGGGCAATATGCGGCATAGAGGAAGATATTGTTCCAGCTGTCACCTGTTGAGTCGACAGCCTTCACAAGTTTCACGTCGCCCGTAAGGAGATCTCTTTCCACATATTTGTAGTAGTCAAGACTGGGCACAGGATAGTAAGACTCATAGCCGCAAAGCATCCCGTTGCGAACCCAGCCACCGAGCATATCGATAGTTGAGAGGCTGCCGTCCGGATTGTAGGCAAGCTGGTCGCGCCAGAGCATGTCAGTCTTGGTGCCTTCGGCCGTAAATGCAAATAAGCCTCGGGGAAAGTCACCATTCATATCGCCCTGATAGCCATAGAACACCGGGTCTGCTGTCTGTACCTGTGCGACGGCCGGCATGGACATCGCGCACAGAAGCGCCGACATTCCGAAGAGGGTTAGTTTCTTCATGTTGTTGGAATCAGTATTAATGTAGTGAAATAATATAATGTAGTTGTCAAAGATTTAGATGAAGTCTTAGCGGCGGTAAATTTAATAAAACTCATCCACATACCAAAACAACCATCTAAAAATTAAGACAGACGAACCGCCGGGTCTTCACCGGGGTCTTCTGCGGCTACCTCTCCCGACACCACTCCCAACCTCTTTTCTACCCTCCATCCGACCTCCCCGATTTCCCAGTTTTCAGGTTGCCCTCTGCCCTATTCATTTGAAAAATATAAGAGTGTTTAACATTTATACTCTAATATTCACATATTTCGTAGCGTTAATAAATCACAATCAGATGATAAGACAGATGAAATGATATAATGCATGATTACACGTTAAGAATGTCTATAAGGAATCACGAATGCAACAATAATTCAAGAAGCTATATTGTCTAAATTTTGGGTTATATACATTAGTAATTTCTATTATGTCGAGGCCACGGAAGCATCTTGCGGCTCTTCCTTTCTGGAAAGAACCGTATGATGGCGACCCCGACAGAAGGAGTCCGGATGTCGTGAGACACTCGGACTCCTTTTTCTTCGTCCCCAGTCAAATCTTCGCAGAATTTGCTGCTGTCGGCTATATTTCTTATTTTTGTAGTCCTATTTGCTTATACCCATTCTTCAAGACATGAGCATCTATCTCTCACATTCCACTCCCGAGGAGGAAGATCTTCTCATTGAAGAGGCTTTCCACAATATGCTCGGTGCTTATCTGACAAGCAACCATCGTAAGAAAGTTGAGATAATAGAGCGTGCCTATCGATTTGCCAAGGAAGCGCATAAAGACCGCCGGCGAATTAACGGGCAACCTTATATCATGCACCCTATCGCCGTGGCCCATATCCTTATTTCGGAACTGGGACTCGGCTCCACTTCTATTTGTGCCGCTCTTCTGCATGAGGTGATAGACACTACTGATTATACGCGGGAAGATCTTGAAAACATTTTCGGCGAGCAGATTGCTTCTATTGTGGAGGGGCTGACTAAGATTTCAGGAGGAATCTTCGGAGAGAAGGCTTCTCTGGAGGCCGACAAATTCCGGAAGCTTCTTCTATCGATGTCGGCAGATATCAGAGTGGTGCTTATCAAGATGGCTGACAGGCTGGACAATATGCGCACTCTCGACTGTGTGCGTCCGGACAAGCAACGGAAGATTGCGGGCGAGACTCTCTATCTATATGCCCCTCTTGCCCATCGTCTCGGCCTGAATAAAATCAAACTCGAACTTGAGGATCTCGCATTTCGTCATGAATATCCGGAGATATACGCGGAGATTATGGCTAAAGTGGAGCAGAGTAAAACTCATCGTCAGCAGATTGTGGAGCGTTTCATCGAGCCTGTGCGTCGCAAACTCGATGAGGCCGGCTTCAAATATGAGATGAAGGCGAGAGTGAAAAGCGCATACTCTATCTTCAATAAGATGCGAAAGAAGGGGGTGCCTTTTGAGGAAATTTATGATATCTATGCTGTCAGGGTCATCTTTGAGAATGAGGATGATGAACAGGAAAAGATAAGGTGTTGGCAGATTTACACTTTTTTCACCGACGGACATATAGTTCATCCCGACCGCTTGCGTGACTGGACATCTGTGCCGAAAGCCAATGGCTATCGCGCGCTGCATCTCACTGCCATGGGTCCGGAGGGACGCTGGATTGAAGTGCAGATTCGCTCGCGTAAGATGGATGATATTGCCGAACTCGGATATGCAGCCCACTGGAAATACAAGACCGGTGAGACCTCCTCGGAAAGTAAACTTGATTCCTGGATGAATACTATAAAGGAAATTCTGGCCAATCCCGAACCGGATACCATGGATTTTCTTGACACCGTAAAACTCAATCTGCTCTCTTCCTCTATATATGTATTGACTCCGAAGGGTGACCTGATGACTCTGCCGGCGGGAGCTACAGTGCTTGACCTTGCCTTCAATATCCATACTGAACTGGGTTCGCAATGTATTGCCGGAAAAATCAATCATCGGCTCGTGGCTCCGAGCACTGTGCTCGAGAGTGGCGACCAGGTGGAGATCATCACATCAGCTTCTCAGACACCGGATGCCACCTGGATGGAGTTCTGCCACACAGCCAAGGCTCAGAATGCCTTGAGAGGTCTGCTTAAGAAGTCGGGGGCTTCTCCCTGTCAGAAACAGCCGGAGAGGGAAACAGCAATGCCGGCAGCCACTCTCACAGCCACTCTCAGGCTTGCAGGGCGTGACCGCAAGGGAATACTCAACGAGATAACCACTATTGTGTCCGGCGAACGAGCATCCGACATACGAGGCCTCAATGTGGAGACCGGTTCTCAGGATTTCCATTGCGATATGACTGTGAGAATCGACACCCTTGAGGCTCTGGAGAAGATCTGCCGCTCTCTCGGGGGTATCGAGGGCATCACTGAAGTCAATTGCCCCTTGAGTAAAGATAAATAAAACTTCATCGGTGGCAATTAGTTATAATGTCGTTTAATTCTTAGCAGCCTGAATAAGCTTGCATATAATAAATTTACATATAATGTGGAATAAAATACTCTCGAAACTGAATATCATACGTGGCCTTCTATGGCTTGCGGCCGTGACTGTCATGTTCCTTATACTGCCACATCCCGATCGGCAGTCGTATAGTTATGAGTTGGAGCAACCGTGGAGGTATCCTCTTCTGACAGCTGATTTTGACATGCCTATATTGCGGGATTCAGCCTCGGCCAACGCCATGCGCGACAGTATCGACAGGACTTTTATCCCGTTTGTGCAAAGAAATCCGCAGATAGCACAGCAGAATATCGAACGGTTCAAAACCGCTATCTCCCAGAATTCTCCCGTGGCCTCCGTCAGTCTTCTTTCGGGGTTGCTCACGAATGTCTACTCTCGAGGCATAGTGGAGGCCTCGGTGTATGAGAAGATTCATCAAGATCCGTCCCATCGCCTGAGAATATCGGAAAACGATGCCGATGAGAATGCCGTGATCACTATCAACGGCACCGATATGCTTTCTCCGAAAAGAGCTTTTCTATATATCGACTCGGCTTATATGGCTGCCAGCGGTGCAGACTCTCATCTTGATGAGAATATCATTAAGGCTCTCAACGTGTGCCTGACACCCAATATCATCATCGACACTGTGGCCGATAATAAGTATCGTTCGCAGGAATATCTTAATGTCAACGGTGCGCTCGGAGTCATCAAGAAAGGTCAGAAAATTGTGGATCGCGGTGAAATAGTCACTCCGCAGATATTCACCAATCTCAACACATACACTGAGATGCTCGTCACTCGTGAGAATGACACTCAACAGCAGACCTACTTCACCGTCGGGCAAACTCTCTACATAGCTATCGTATTCACAATTCTATATCTCTTCCTCCATATCTATCGCAGCTCGTTCTTCGGAGATGTACGCAAGATGATATTCCTCATATCCTTTATATCTATATTCTGTATCTTCGCGGTCATTATGGTGGAGACTGTAGCCGCGGGGCTCTATCTCGTACCCTTTGCCACCGTGCCTGTGGTCATCATGATATTCTTTGATGCGCGCACCGCCATCTTCGCTTTGCTGACCACGGTTCTTATCTCGGCTCTGGTGGCCACCTATCAATTCTCATTTATATTTCTGGAACTGCTCGCGGGTCTTTGCGCCACATTCAGCATTCATCAGCTCTCCAAGCGTTCGCAACTGCTTCGCACGGCCTTTATATCTTTTGCGGCATATACCGTTGGCTATGTGGCGATCACTCTCCTCGGCACAGGTCTGCTTGATGATTTCTCATGGCGCATGATCGGATATTTCGCTATCAATTCGGTCATACTCTCGTTCGCATATATCTTTATACTCATGCTGGAGAAAATATTCGGATTCACCTCGATGGTGACACTCGTGGAACTCAGCGACATCAATAATCCTATTCTCCGTCAGTTGGCGGAGCAGGCTCCGGGCACTTTCCAACATTCCATGCAGGTCTCGATGCTCGCAGCTGAGGGTGCTCGCGCTATAGGTGCGAATACGCAGCTTGTCAGAACCGGAGCCCTCTATCATGATATCGGAAAGATGGAAAGCCCTATTTTCTTCACCGAAAATCAGCATGGTGTGAATCCTCATGAGGGTCTCGACCCGGAGACAAGCGCGCAAAAGATCATCTCTCACGTCACCGAGGGATTGCGAATCGCATCCAGGGCTAAACTGCCCTCCGTAATTAAGGACTTCATATCGCAGCATCATGGCCGCAGCCTGACGAGATATTTCTATAATACGGCTGTAAATAATAATCCCGAAGTGGAGATTGACAAAACAAAATTCCAGTATCCTGGTCCAAACCCGCAGACCAAGGAGACTGCTATTCTGATGATGGCCGACTGTGTGGAGGCTGCTTCACGAAGCCTCAAGGATTATTCGGCAACATCTATCGGGAATCTGGTAGACAATATTGTCAACAGTCAGATAAACGAGGGGCTTTTCAAGGAATCCAATATCTCGTTCCGCGACATAGAGACAGTGAAGGAGACCTTTAAGAAACGCCTCGCCACCATCTATCATTCTCGCGTGGCTTATCCCAAAATCAATAAGGGAAATCATGATAATACGAATAGTTCCGAGGAAGAACACAAATCCACCGGACTGAAGATCTGAAAAATATTTTTTGCCGCTTAAGCGTTTTAATTCAAAAACACCCCCAATATTATAGCTATGTCCTATTTTATTATTATCGTCAGTTGCATACTTTGGGCCGTATCTTTATGGATACTCTTTTCCCGCATATACTGGGCACCTATATTGTCTTTTGCAGCCCTCGCAATTCTGAGTATGGCAGAAACGAAAGAGGGCTACCAGATTTTCCCGATCAATACTACGATTCTTCTGGGGTGGTTTATTATGAGTGCTATAGTGACTGTGGCCACAATGCTGCAGTCTAAGTCAATCAATAAGCAGACCCTCGGAATGCCGTATATCTGTATCGGCGCGATAGTGGGAATGATACTTGGACTTTTAGGGATTACCATCACCCACGAACCGGCAATGCTATATAGCATCATGATAATTGCCACTACCGGCGGTATTGTTTTTGGTTATCTCTTATTCACGCGCACTCCGAAGGGAGAAGGGTTGGCACCGGAGAGTGGAAATTTCTTCCGCTATCTTCTGGCAAAAGGATTCCCGACCGCCATCACCGTGATGCAGATAGGCATAGCTTGCATATTCATGCTTGACTTCAGACACATTTACTGACTCTCGTTCCTCTTCCCTTCTCCCTCTCCAACACAGCTTACGACTCAACCGCAGAAAGAAAAATATCCCAATGAATATACTCCGGAAAATATTAATATCTACCGGCTTAATCGCCACTGTTCTGTCTCTTTTGTTCTCTTCTGAGGCCAAGGGGTCGGGCACATCCGCCCTCCAGACCAATACGGCTCAGACTAACAAACGCAAGATAACTGTGGAGAAGCCTGATCTCGAGAAAATCAGAAAACGCACTCTTGATCCTGAAGACGCTATGTATTTTCCAAAACTCATGGCAAAGTATAACCGCAATGATACAATCATGACGAGCGAAGAGTATCGCAATTTCTATCTGGGATATATGTTTCAGGAGGATTATGACCCCTATCGCACATCTCCATATTCCGGTTATACCGACGATCTGCGTGAAAAGGCCACTCACTCAAAAGAGGAGATAGACACAATCAGGAAATATGCGGAGCTCGCCCTCCGTGACAATCCTTTTGATTTGCGCCAAATGTCGTTTCTCGTGCATGTGCTGAAGGAGAAACGGAAGGATATGAGTGCCAAGATTTGGGAATATCGTCTTGAACACTTGCTGGGTGCTATCAAAAGCACGGGCACCGGCGAGGATGCCGACAACGCATGGTATGTCATTTATCCCATGCACGAATATGATATGGTGCAGCTCCTTGGATATGAGGCCACCGATGCAAAGTTCTTCGACCCCGGAGTTGATTATCTCACGGTGACTCCCGACCCCGACGCCGCCCGCAAACCCGGTCCGAAAGATATTAAGGAGGGGTTCTATTTCAATGTCGTGGTGCCTCAACAGCAATATGAGCTTAAGCATCCGGAGGGAGCTGAGATTGAGGAGACTGAGGTTGAGGAGACTGAGGTTGAGGAGGAGTATCCGGATCCCGATGATGTGCCCGCTGAACCATAAGTCTCTCAGGAGGGTTTTAATTAAGGAAGCGGCCTAAAGTTTTTTGGGAATCAGAAAAAGTTATCCCTGATATCGGGTTCTTCCCCGTTTCCACAAAAGAGCTCAAAACAACCTGATAACCCATCACTCTGACTTAATACATATTATTATATTTCAAGATTATGGAAACTAAAGAAAAAGTTGGTCCCGGTAAATTCGTGACCTATTATTATAAGCTGTTTAACGATGCCGACGGCCAGTTGCTCTTCGAGGCTCCGGCCGAGGCTCCGGATATGCTCGTATATGGAGTCAGCCAGGAGGTCATCCCCGGTCTGCTTGCTGCCCTGGAAGGACTTGGAGCCGGCGATCGTTTTGAGGTGACTCTTCCTCCGGCCGCCGCATTCGGCGAGAGATTTGACGACAATGTCGTGAGTCTTGAAAAGGAAATCTTTATGCGTGACGGCAAACTGGCGGAAGAAGTGAAGGTAGGTGAACTCCTCCCCATGATGACAGCCGAGGGCTACCGTATTCAGGGACGCGTACTGGAAATTGGCGACAAGATCAAGATGGATTTCAATCATCCTTTCGCGGGTCTTACCGTGAGATTCGAGGGAGAGGTGGCTGAAGTGCGTGACGCTACTCCTGATGAGCTTAAACCCGTTCATGGCTGTGGCTGCTCAGGTTGCGGAAGTCATGACGGTGGCTGCGGCGAAGGCGGCTGCGGACACGGAGAAGACGGCTGCTGCGGAGGGTGCAACTGATACCTCTCCGATCCTCGCGCTCTCCTCTTGGCATCTTTGCCAAATTCCACTACGACAATATCTGATTCATGAAAAGGCTTATCTTACTATACTCTGCCATTACTATGGCTACAGGTGTGGTGGGAGCCGAGACCGTAAGTCTCGACTCCTGCCGCAATATGGCCATTCGCAATAATAAGAACATCCGTATCGCCGAACAGAATATAAAGGCTGCGGGCTACGAAAAGAAAGCAGCCTTCTCTGCCTATCTTCCGGGTATCGACTTCACGGGGGGATATATGTACAATCAACAGCAGATTGAACTTCTATCGGAGGATGCAAAACTCCCTACGATGTCGTTCGATCCGGCCACTCAGAAATTCAATTATAATATTCTGACAGCCCCTGACGGCACCCCCATTCGCGATCCGGCATCCGGAAGCCTCATCCCGACTGAAGTGGCGGTGATTCCGAAGGAGGCTATGGAATTTGACACTCATAATGTCTGGGGCGGAGCTTTCACGCTGACTCAACCGATATACATGGGCGGACAAATCAGGGCACTTAACCAAATCACAAAGTATGCTGAGAAGCTTGCTGTGGCCGCTCGCAATAGCGCGGTTCAGGATGTGGTCTTCGCTGTTGACGAGGCTTACTGGCTGGTGATTTCCCTTAAGGAGAAGAAGCGTCTGGCTGACAGTTTCGTGATGCTTGTCGATACGTTGCGTTATAATGTACAGGCGATGCTTGACGCCGGCGTGGCCACCAAGAGCGATCTGCTGACTGTGGAAGTCAAGCTCAACGAGGCTGAGATTGCCCGGACAAAAGTGGAAAACGGTCTGTCGCTGTCAAGAATGGCTCTTGCTCAGGTATGCGGGCTGCCCGTTGACACTCGGATGGATCTTCAGGATGAAAGTCTCAACACTGCTTATTCCGCCGGGAGTCTGCCTGCTGAATCAATGCAGGAGGTATTCGCGCGCAGGCAGGATCTTGATATGGTGCGCCATGGAATCAGTATTCTCGAGCAACGTGAGAAGGTGGCTCTGAGCGAGATGTTGCCCAAGGTGGCTCTGGTAGGTGCATACACCTTTACATATCCTAACGTAAACCACGGTTTCAATAAAGCTTACGGCGGTGGCTTCAGTGTCGGAGCTATGCTGACCATCCCTCTCTGGCACTGGGGCGGAAGATATAACCATTATAAGGCTACGCGCACCAATACTCAGGCATCGCGTCTGGCTCTCGAGGATCTGGAGGAGAAGATTGAGCTACAGGTGAGTCAGGCAAGATTCAGCTATGATGAGGCTCGCAAGACCTATGATATGACCGTCAGAAACCTTGAGAAGGCCGATGAGAATCTCCGCCAGGCCCAAGTGGCCTTTCATGAGGGTGTGCTCACCGCTGATGATGTAATAGGCGCACAGACTGCATGGCTGCAAGCCAATTCAGAAAAAATAGACGCTCAAATCGGTATACGCCTCTGCGAGGTGTATCTCTCGAAAGTGCTTGGCACAATGGCTTACTGAGTTCAAGCCTGACTGAAGCGATATAATTACAAACCCACATTCCACTAAGCGGCTATTAAGTAAGTAGCTAAGAAAAATTAAACGATATAATGACTCCCGAGAAATTATATAAAGGCAACGACGTCATTGACAGCCAGGATCTCGAAGCGGCCCACACCGCAAAGGTAGACGCCAAGGATAAGACTCTTATTCTGACGGTGGTAGTAGTCCTCCTTATCATTGCCGGCATGGCTGTGGCCGGATTTCTGTTTATAAAACAGGGCCCGGACACTGTGCAGGGCATGGGTGACGCCACAGAGATAAGGGTATCGGGCAAGTTGCCCGGACGTGTTGAGGAATTCTATGTAGAGGCCGGCGAGACGGTGAAGGCCGGTGACACTCTTGTCAAGATCCATTCCACACTCGTTGACGCTCGCATGGAGCAAGCTAAGGCAATGGAAGATGTAGCGTCGGCTGCCAATAAGAAGGTGGATGCCGGCACCCGCATTCAGATAATTAATGGCGCACGCGACATCTGGACACAGGCGCAGGCAGCTACGGAAATCACTCGTAAGACCTACGAACGTATGGAAACTCTCTTTGCCAAAGGAGTGATCAGCGAGCAGAAGCGAGATGAGGCAAAGGCCGCGTATGACGCTGCGAAAGCCGGTGAGGCTGCCGCCAAGAGCAGTTACGAACTTGCGAAATCCGGACCGCAGGCGGAAGACCGCCAGGCCTCGGCCGCTATGCTCAACGTGAGTAAAGCCGGAGTCAAGGAGGTAGGTGCCCTTCTTGATGATCAGTATCTTGTGGCTCCCTGCGACGGAGTAGTGACGGAGGTGTTCCCGAATGTTTCGGAACTCGTCGCCACCGGCGCCCCGATTATGAGCATTCAGAAGAATGACCATTGGGCTGTCTTCAACGTGCGCGAGACTCTTCTCAAGGATATCAAGCTCGGTTCGCGCCTGAAGGTGAGAATCCCGGCACTCGACAAGACGGCGGTCTTGAAGGTGTACTATATTCGCGACCTGGGCACATACGCTAACTGGCAGGCTACGAAGTCTACGGGCGACTATGACGCGCGTACGTTCCAGATCAAAGCTCGCAGCGAAAAACCGATTGAAGGATTCCGCCCCGGAATGTCGGTGATCTATGAGAGTGTGGAAAAATAATGGTGTTGTGAAACAAGCCTACCGATGAGTGCATATCCCGATAATGAACAGGTTTCTTCTCCGAAAAACGGAGGGAGACGCGCCATGACGTTGCGTGAGAAGGCGTCGCGTAAGGGATTCTGGGCGATAGCGCTCCGGAGCCTGCTTCAGATCTCGCGCCGACCGATCTATTGGGTAGGAATCTTTCTCTTCCCGCTCTTCTTCATGTTTTGTCTATGTGACATGATGGAAGCCGGTCTGCCTGATAAGGTGCCTGCTGCTATCGTGGATAAAGACGGTTCGTCGCTCTCAAGACAGATTTCCAATAATCTGGCTCACATGCAGATGGTGGATGTCTGCGACACTTACGACAGCTTCACCTCCGCACGTCATGCCATGCAGGAAGGCAAGATATACGGATTCTTCATGATTCCGGAGGATTTTGAATCGCAACTTATGTCCGGCCGTAGTCCTGTAATCACGTTCTATACCAACATGACCTACTTCGTGCCGGCCACCATGCTTTTCAAGACTTTCAAAGCCACAGCTCTCCTCACAAAGGCAGGACTAGCCATGGAGGTGCTGGAATCTGTAGGCGCAACTCCCACACAGGTGACCCCAATGCTCTTGCCCGTGAATATTTCGGCGCGCGCTATTGGCAATCCATGGCTGAATTATGGTATATATCTTTGTAATTCATTTGTGCCGGGCGTATTGCAACTGATGATACTCCTCGTAACGTGCTTCAGTCTCGGCCAGGAACTGAAATATGCCACCTCGCGCAAACTGATGTGGATGGCCGACGGATCTATTTTCAAGGCCTTGGCAGCCAAGTTGCTCCCCCAGACCATTATATGGATTGTAATTGCAATCTTCATGGAGTCCTGGCTATTCAGATGGAACCATTACCCTATGCACGGCTCATGGTTTTGGCTCACACTTTCGGAAGTCATGTTCGTATTGGCTACCCAAGGATTTGCAGTATTCATTTTCGGAGTGTTCCCCAATCTTAGAATGTCGCTTTCCATTTCGGCTCTGCTGGGCGTGCTCTCATTCTCGATAGCAGCCTTCTCTTTTCCGGTGGAAAGTATGTATGGAGCGATAGGGATATTCAGCTATATAGTGCCTACACGCTATAACTTCCTTATCTATATAGATCAGGCACTCAACGGACGCGAGATTTTTTATTCGAGGATGTGGTATGTAGCTTACATCATCTTCATGCTTCTCCCCTTAACTTTTATATGGCGCATCCGAAAGGCATGGATCAATCCTGTCTACGCTCCTTAAGGAATATAACTTCTCCCCCGCCTTCAGCCCTCGTAACTCATAACTCGTACCTCATAAGCCCTCCAATATGTGGAAAAAGATAAAGACTGAATTTGCCGGACTCATTGCGGTCTTCACCCGGGAGTTCAAGCTCATATTCAGTGATGCCGGTATCCTTCTCTTCCTGACGTTTCTCCCGTTGGGCTATCCGATTATATACTCACTGATATATAATCCGGAGATTGTCAGGGAAGTGAAGATGGTAATAGTGGATCATGACCGCTCTTCCGAAAGTCGTCATCTCGCCCGCATGATGGGAGCCTCACAATATGTCGATATAATCGGTTATGCCACNGACCTGCCGGAAGGACGTCGGGCGATGGACTCTCACGAGTGCTTCGGAATTTTGGAAATTCCGGAGGGTTTCGGTCGCAAAGTTGGTCGTGGAGAACAGGGAGAAAGCGTGATATATTGCGATATGAGTCTTATGCTTCGCTACCGCGGACTTCTTGTGGCAGCCACAGATGTTGCTCAGGAGATGGGTGCTGATATCCGGGCCACAGATATTAATGAGACTGTGCCGCTGGTCAATTCCTTGTCTACCGGTGATCTTCTTCCTATCCAGAATGTGGCGATGGGCAACATCATGAGCGGATTCGATTCATTTATCATGCCGGGAGTGCTAATCCTCATTCTGCATCAATGTATCATCCTTGCCATAGGCATGGCGGGAGGTGCAAAACGTGAAAACCCATATCTCACGGGCTACAATGGAGTAAATGCCGTCCCCTCGGTCCTCATGACAATGCTCGGACAGATGTTATGCTATTTCGTCATCTTCATTGTGCCGGCCATATTCCTCACTCATTATGTCCCTCTTATATTCCGATTCCCCGTGGCGGGCAATCCTATTGAAGAATTGATATTCATTTGTCCGCTTGTAATCGCTGCTATCGGACTGGGCTTCTGCTTTCAGGGTGTGGTGTGGGAACGCGAGTCTGTCTTCGTTCTGTGGGTGGTCACATCAGTAGCACTCCTCTTCCTGTCGGGCCTCACATGGCCTCGCTACGCCATTACCGGAATATGGAGAATACTCAGCGACATTCTGCCGGCCACCTGGGGTGTAGAAGGTTTCATTCGCATGAATAGTAATGGAGCTGACCTCGCTCAGGTGCACGACTGCTACAGAAATCTCTGGATTCTGGCAGGAGCTTATATGGTGCTTGCCTACCTCGTCCAGAGATTTGTGGTGCGTCCTTCAATCTATCGCCGGGCGCTTATCCTGAGAACATCCGCTACTCAGGATTGATAAGACTCTACCAACGAGAGAATAGCTTCTGTGTCGGCTTCCCAAGCTCCGGGATTGCTGACACTCATGTGCAGAAGATCCATCATGTCCACATAGTCGAGTGAATCATCGGTCTCTTCATCCACTATATTCATCTCGAAAGTGGAAGGATTGATTTCTATCATTGGGGAATCACCCCAGGCCTGATCGCACTCAATGTATTCGGCTACCAGATCTTCTACTTTTTTTCTTAACTCCTGTGTCTCCATATCTATAGTTTTTGTGGGATGGGGTCAATAGTCTAATGAAGTAAACGTGAATGGGAGGTGAAAAATTTTGACAAGCGAGTAAAAGTGACTAAATTTGCGGCACGGTCTATTTTGACCCATGCTTACCCCCTGTGCTATGAATAAGAATCAGAAAATAATTTTATTCTCGGGACTCGGTGTGGCTCTCTGCCTTATCGCCCTGATAATCGTACTCATCGTCAACAATAACCGTTCTACAGCGGAGGCGAACGAGGCGCAAGCCCGCATTGACTCTTTAGCCCTCGTCAATGACCAGCTCGTTCTCACAAATGAGTTCAACCGTCTTAATGCCGATTTCTCTCAGTATGAAGACCAGCAGGTATATCTTAAGAATGATTCGCTTGTGCAGAAATACAATGAGGCCCGTCTGAAGGTGGAAGGATTGCTCAAGGAGCTCAACGCAGAAAAACGCTCTAACTCTCAGAACCGCCAGCGCATCAAACAACTTGAGGGAGAGATTAAGACTCTGAAAGGAATTGTAAAGCATTATCTTGAGGAGATCAAACGCCTTGGTGAGGAAAATGAAGGTCTCCGCCAGGAGATTCAGCAGGTGCAGCAGAAGAACGAACAATTATCCACTCAAGTGACTCAAGCCACACGCAGCAATGAGGAGCTTACTCAGACTGTGAAACTTGCCAAGAAACTTAATATCACCGGAGTGGCGCTTCACGCTTACAATAAGAAGGGAAAAAATGAAAAGAATATCACCAAAGCCCGGCAGCTTGGTGTAAGCTTCATCGTCAGTCCCAATAACACGGCAGCCCCGGGCATGAAAGATTTCTATATCCGCATCCTTTCTCCGGAAGGAGCTCTTCTCGGAGGAGGTGGTAATTTCACAATCGACGGCAAGAGTGTGGCATCCACAGCTCATCGTCAGGTGGAGTATGCCAATGACGAGATAAGCGTCAGCGTATATTGGGATGTGAATACTACTCTTACGCCCGGTGATTACACCGTCGAGGTGTTCTGCGATGGCTATCGTCTCGCATCACGCCACTTCCAGATGAAAAAATAACAACTCTAAATCTGACCTACAATATATTAAGACCACCGGCATGGAACGTATCTCCTATGCCGGTGGTCTTAATATATTCTCTTTTTATCCCTTTTTTAGGAAGAAAGGATGTTATTGCTTGTCTCTATCATAGTGAGCCATATCGGCAGGTAGGGGAATTGATATTTCAACAAGTCCGGCTATCTTCCCGTCCTTCTTCCACGGTGTCTGATAGATGATTTTCTTATGCCCGTTCTTGGTGATAGTGTAAGCATTGGTTTCTCCGGTGGCAAGCATGTGGCGTATCTGTTCTTGAGCTCGCTGAGGATGATATGAGTAGAGATCGTGGCCGATTATGTCGCCGTGACGGGCGAAGGTCTCACGTGACATATCATTCATATAAAGAATCTTTCCGGCTTCATCGCAGATGGTCACCGCACATTGTATGCCGTCAGCCCAATGCAACAGCTCCATGGGTACATCATATTTCATAATAAGTAAGTAGCTAAGTAGCTAAGTAGCTAAGAAAAATTAAACGATAAATAACTAAGTAGCTTTGAAAATATCGATACATTGACTAAGTAGCTCTGAAATATCATTAGTATTCTAAGCTACTTATAGATAATTAAAAGCAGAAAACCAGCGTTGAATATAAGACAATAAGACCTAATAAGACTTTATCTGACCGAGTTCCGCAAGCCTTGTGTCAGTTATAACTGAATGATGCAAAAGCGCGAATCAAAGACGAGGAAGAAGAGACATGAGAAAAAGAGAGGTCGATAAAAGGAGACGATGTCTTCCCGAAAGGAAAGACATCGTCTTTTTTCTTGACGCTTTTACGTCTTACTGTCCTTAATGGAGTGGGCTATATTATTTAGCCTCCTCTACGGGAGCAACTACAGTGTCAGCAGCAGCAGCTACCTCAACAGAGTCAGTGCCGGCAGCGCTGTCAACAGTCTCCTCAACAACAGCCTCTTCTACTACCATTGTGTCAGAATCAGCAGCAGCCTCAGTCTTGGAACCACCGCAAGATACCATAGCCATGCTGAAAAGAACAGCAAGCGAAAGAACTACTTTCTTCATTTTCTTATAAGATTAAAATAATAAAACAATTTGTTTGCTATCAAAAACGGTGCAAAGTTACGACTTATTTTTGAATCAACCATATCCGCCCTAAAATTTTTATGTATTAAAACTCATATTTAGTAATTTTTAACATATATATCTAACAGATGTTAATTCATCAGATCTCTCCTTCACTTTATCTTACGGCTCCTGAATACTTCCTTGTTATATCGTTCCTATCTCTAATAATCTGTCAGTTTTTTATAAAGGAGATGGATTCGGATTCTTATATAGAGGTATCTCCATCTGTCTTAGCGCTCAACTCTACTTACTGTTTTCGCGTTATTCGAATATTCCCTAATACTGCTGACTACGCAGTATTAGGCAAGATATTTCACTACGCAATATTCCTTGTGGCTGAAAAGGTGGGAATAGGTTCCCTTGTAATCATCTCTGACACATTTCTAAACCTTCATATTATGAAAAACTTATTAAGAAGCTGTCTGCTCCTTGTCCTGACAGCAATCCCGGTGGCAGTGTCTGCGCAAGCGCAGAGAAGCGCGGAGTTTAAGGATAAGTATACACTGAAGGAGGCGGTGGTGCTGAGTCGACATAATATCCGCTCCCCCTTGTCTGACAGCAAGAGCGTACTTGGACGCATGACACCCCATGACTGGCATAAATGGACTGCCGGTAAAAGTGAATTGACTCTTCGAGGTGGTGTTCTCGAGACTGAAATGGGTCAATATTTCCGAAAATGGGCTGTGGACGCGGGGCTGTTTCCGGAAAATTATGTTCCCTCTGCCGATGATCTCAATGTAATAGCTAACTCTATGCAGCGTTGCATCGCAACCGCACAGTATTTCACCGGCGGATTTATGCCTGTTGGCGGCGTTGAGGTGAAGCATCGATACACTCCGAGTAAGATGGATCCTCTTTTCAACCCTCAGATCACAAAAGTGAATCCGGAATTCATCGCAGTTGCCATGGAGCAGATCAAAGCTCGAGGCGGGAAAAAGGGAATCAGGGGAATCAACGAGAATCTTGAACAGGATTATGCTCTGTTGGCTGAAGTGTTGGATCTTAATGACTCTCCGCTCGCCAAGAATAATGACCCCTATCTGCAGTCGTTGAAGAACTACGACACGGAATTCATCCTTGAAAAATTCAAAGAGCCCGGTATGAAATCCGGCTCTGCCCTTAAGGAATTGAATTCGGCAAGCGATGCTTTTATTCTTCAATATTACGAAGAACCGGATTCCGTGAAGGCAGCCTTCGGTCATAAGCTGAGCAGAAAAGATTGGGAAAGAATAGCCCACGTCAAGGATGTGTATCAGGATGTGCTCTTCTCCACTCCGGTCATTGCCACCAATGTGGCCTATCCACTCATACAATATATGTATGACGAACTAATGTCGCCCGATCGTAAATTCACTTTTCTTGTAGGCCATGACAGTAATCTCGGAGCAGTTGCGACCGCTCTGGGTGTGGAGGAATATGAACTACCCGGAGCCATTGAAAAGAAGACACCCATTGGTTCTAAAATTGTAATTGAAAAATTCATCGGACCGGACGGTCAGGAATACGGAGATATAAATATCGTATATCAGTCTGTGGAGCAGCTCAAGAATATGACTCTTCTTGACCTTGACAATCCGCCTATGATTTATCCTCTCTCTCTTAGTGGAGTGGAAAGAAATGCTGACGGACTTTATAAGATGTCAGACATAATGCAAAAATTCGAGCAGGCCATGACAGCTTATCAGGCTCTCTGACTTGATATTCCATACTCTATCGCCTGACACGTCCGCCTGAAATACCGACAGACTCAGATATGAGTTACGGGAGGCGCAACAAGTATCAGAATTTAAATATAAAAAAGGAAGCGGATAATGGACAGTCCATTATCCGCTTCCTTTTTATTGTTCGGCGACGGTCAGTCGTCAAAATCCATGATGTCCGATTGTCTTACTTCACGCTGAAAGTAATTGCAGAGATATTAGAGGCATTGAAGAACTTATATCCGGCATATTCCTCGGAATTGTTGAGTTCGTCCTCGTAAGTCTCCAGACGGTCATTGTAAACATTTCCAGCCTCAGTGTAGAGGGTGTTGCACTCTTTTACGTCATCGTTGACAGAAGAGGCCAGATTTCTTGCCTCATTATAGGCATCCTTCACGATGTTATCGTCAGCAAGCACTGCATCATCCTCAATAGCATTGGCAGCAGTGTTGTATGCGTTGATCTCATCTTTGTATTCACGGAGAGTCTGGAAATAATCATTCTTCTTGCTCACGTAATTCTCAACCTCGGCAAGATAGCTGTCGTTTGACATAGCATCAGAATTGAATTCGGTCATCATCTCCTTATAAGCAGCGAGAACTTTCTTGTAGTTCTGGATCAGGCCGCTATACTTGCTGCAGGCAGACACATACATAGCTGCAGTGGCAGCAGTGTTCTTATTCTGGCCGGCATCGGGAGAAGTGAGCTCAAGAAGAGTCTCGGGCAGAGCGGGAGCCTCTTTTGTAAANTCCTCGGGGAAATAAGTGGGAAGTGCAGACTGAGGCACGCGAAGCTTGGCATTGCGAACGAATGTGCCGAACGCATATTCACCGGCCTTGGGAGCCTTGGGAGCAAGAATGTCGAGAGCAAGAAGAGAACTGTCGAATAGCATGGCATTGTCAGAGATTACCTCTACTGACTCGGGCAGCACGATACGGGTGAGGTGAGTGCATTCGTTGAAAGCATAAGCACCGATAGTCTTCACACCATTGGCAACAACAAACTCACCCTCGCGACCACGGGGGCAGCATACGAGAGTCTCCATGTCTTCAGTATAGACAGCACCGTTGATAGAGCAGTATCCGGTGAAGCCCGCGCCAAGCTCTATTCTCTTCACATCGGAGCTCTGATTGATGACACCTGTCCAGTCGGAAGCTGTCATGGTGCGCATGGCGTTGGCGCTTGTCATATCATACCAACGACGCACGGTGCCGGCGATACGCAATGTCTCGATACCGGGAGCCACACCCTCATAATTGTCAAGATTCCAGCCTACAACTGTGAAGTTGATATTATTCTCTCCGCTCTTAAGAGTCAGTGTGGAGGGAATAACGACTGTGCTGTTGGTGCCTCCAACGGCTGTCACGAACGCGATTCGCTCCTCTCCTACGGTAAGAGTGCTGTAGGAGATTGTCTGACCACCTGCGTATGACATTGTGCCTGTGAAATCAGCAGTCTGCGGAATTGAAGACTGCTCGGGAGCGTTGATCTCAACGTTCTGGGGCTGCGCTGCCACAAGTGTGACATCGCTCACGGGTGCCTCGGGAGTGTCCTCGGAGCTGCAGGCCGCAGTGGCAAGCAGGAGGAGCGCCAGCTGCGGATAGATAAGTTTTTTCATGATAAAATCATCAAGTTTCGCATCCTCCATAGAAACGCTGCTTTGGGTGAGACTATAAAGAGAAAGAGGGAGGACTGACCGGGACTGAAGCCACGATGCCACTTTCCTTAAATTAAAAATATCAAGCGGAATACCAGGTCGTAAACCCGTAATCCGTTGCAAATTTAATAACAATTATGAAATCTTCCATATTTTTCACCAATAATTTTAGACACTATCCTATAAATGCTCTTTCCCAACATCTGTCCGCTTGGTAGTCGAAGCTTGAATCCGGCAGCTTCGGCTGAATTCACGCACAGATATTTTTTATGACAAACACTATAAAAATCAACGGGTCCATTCTCACGAATAGACCCGGATAATGAGTTGTTATGTGCAATAATTGAATTATACAGTCATTTGTGGGCGAAGATGGATTCGAACCACCGAAGGTATAAACCAGCAGATTTACAGTCTGCCCCATTTGGCCACTCTGGTATTCGCCCTTTCCGCAACCGTGAAGGCGTCTTTCCTTCCCTATTGCGGTGCAAAGTTACGACTATTTATCGGAACGTGCAAATTTCCTAATGATTTTTTATAAAAAAAGTATAAGATCCGACCGCATACGATTCGGTTGAGGTCTCGTATCAGATACTCAGACGGCGTAGTGTGGTGAGCAATTCCTGGTTGATTGGTTTGTCTTTCTTGATGGCTTTGGAGAAAGGCACATATACAATCTCATCGTTCTTTATGCCTATCATAACATTGCGCTGATCATCAAGCAGCGCGTCGACGGCAGCCGATCCCATCCGCGAAGCAAGGATGCGGTCATGTGCCGTTGGAGATCCTCCCCTCTGCAGATGGCCGAGGATGGTCACTCTCACATCATAATCGGGATATTCCTCCTTGACACGCTGGGCAAGTCCCATCGCGCCTCCGGTGATAGGCGACTCTGCGACAAGGACTATCGAGGAGTTTTTCGACTTGCGGAAGCCATTCTTGATGAGTTCGGATAATTGGTCTACCTGAGTGGAAATCTCGGGAATGATTGCCGCCTCCGCTCCTGAAGCTATGGCTCCGTTGAGCGCAAGAAAACCTGCGTCGCGACCCATCACTTCAATGAAGAACAGTCGTTCATGGCTGGTGGCTGTGTCGCGAATCTTATCCACACAGTCCATAATCGTATTCAGAGCAGTGTCATAACCTATGGTGGAGTCTGTGCCATAAAGATCGTTGTCAATAGTGCCGGGAAGTCCTACTATCGGGTAGGAAAATTCATTGGCAAATATGCGGGCTCCTGTCAACGATCCGTCGCCTCCTATCACCACAAGGGAATCAATTTCATGACGGCGAAGAACATCGTAGGCACACTGGCGTCCTTCGGGGGTCTGAAACTCCTTGCATCGTGCTGTCTTTAGAATCGTGCCTCCACGCTGGATGATATTGGAGACGTTCTGAGTGGAAAACTCCTGAATCTCATCAGTTATCAGGCCGCGATATCCGCGATAGATGCCATATACCTTGAAACCTGCAAATATTGCCGAACGGGTCACGGCGCGAATTGCCGCATTCATGCCGGGAGCATCTCCTCCCGAGGTAAGAATACCTACTGATCTGATATTTGTCATAGTCTGATACGTTAAGTAGCTACTAGTTTATCCTCTGTTCATATCCGGACAGCCCTCATCATATCCATGGATTATGCAATGATTGAATACAATTCGGACTTCTCCTTTTTTACGCTATCTGATTATTATAACATCCAAAGACACCGATTTGTGCCTCGCATCTCCAAAATTTTCCTCTGTCGCTTCTATTTTTCACAGCCGAATGTTTCCTTTACGCAACTCTATTGTATAAGTAGCTGAGAAAGAAATAAACGATAATGACTTAGTAAATAAGAACAGGAACTCATCCCCTTCGGATATCCGTCACTCTGCGAGAGAACTATATGCGGAATTATGCAGGAATATTTTGCAATATNGGGCGCAACTCTATGATAAAATTATTACTTTTGCAATATTAAAGAATAAGCGGACTTAAAGGCTGAAAGTATCTCCTTCCTCATTCCACAGCCAATTCTCAAAGAATGAGTCCGGACATCAACACTTTTTATCATGGAGAATGACGTCAAAGAAGAAATCAGGAATATACGTAATGTGGTGTTCGATCTTGGGGGCGTGGTCATAGATCTGGCGCGGGAGAATGCCGTAAGGGAGCTTGAACTTCTGGGACTTTCCGACGCGGGCGAACTGCTGACTCTATATCGACAGGAAGAACCGTTTCTCAGCCTTGAGACCGGTCNGCGCACCGCCCCGGAGGTGCTCGACATCCTTCGGAAGAAGTGTATTCCCGGCACATCCGACAGCGATATCGCCGAAGCTTTNGAGGCTTTTCTGGTCAGGATCCCTCGCGAACGTCTCGCTGCTATCCGNCGTCTNCGNGAAANCGGATACAGAGTATATGCTCTCTCCAACACNAATCCGATAATGTTTCACGGATGGATAAACAGGGCGTTTATGCAGGAAGGGCTGAAAATAAGAGACTATTTCGATGGAATTGTCACATCTTTCGAAGAAGGCACCTGCAAACCTGACAAGGAGATTTTCCNGACTGTTCTTACTCGCTACGGATTAACAAAAGATGAGACTCTCATGCTTGACGATTCCGACGCAAATTGTAAAGCTGCCCGAGAGGTGGGAATGAAAGCTTTCCGTATCGATAATTCCATGGAAGAGCGAGCTATGATAGCGGTAGTCGACCATTTGATAAATAATTCTGAAGATGATCATTGACACACCGACTATCGAAAATATTCCATCCGTGGCAACGGCGGGTACGTTTGACGGCGTNCACCGGGGCCACCGTGCAGTGCTGGAGTCTCTGACNGANGCCGCCCGCCGGGAAGGATTGCGTCCGCTCGCCATCACCTTCGACAGACATCCGCTGGAGACTGTAGCNCCGGAGAAGGCACCGCTCCTGCTTACCTCTCACGAACGTCAGGCAAAGCTTATCTCNGACTGTGGAGTGGAATTACTCCGGATTCCNTTTGACAAGGCCACCGCTGCCATGACAGCCCGGGAATGGCTTCGCCAATTGCGTGAGAAGTTTGGAGTNAGAATACTCGTCATTGGCTATGACAATACATTCGGACATGACGGNTTGGATATGAGCATATCCGACTATTCCNGTATGGCACAAGAGGAGGGAATCACCATATTGGAAGCGCCGGTCGTGGAGGATACGAGCAGCTCTCGCGTGAGGCGAGCTCTGCTTGCCGGAGAAGTGGAGAGAGCCCGATTGATGCTTGGACGGCCTTACGAGCTGGAGGGTGTCGTGGTCAGCGGTAATGCTCTCGGACGCACTCTCGGTTTTCCAACAGCCAATATCGGGGTGCATCCTCGCCGACTCGTTCCCGCCGACGGCACATACGCTGTGGCCGCCATTTTGCCTCAGGACGAAATACTCCCCGCNATGGTCAATATCGGAATAAGACCCACTGTCGACGACTCCGGCAGACGCTCTGTGGAGTGTAATATAATAGATTGGGAGGGCGATCTCTATACACGTCCTTTGGAANTGAGGTTTCTATCGCGTATCCGCGATGAGAAAAAGTTTGATTCCATTGAGGAACTTANAGCCCAACTTGCCGAAGACCGAGAGACTGCCATCCGAACTTTCAACGACTATATTGGAAACTGAAAAATGAAGATAGTAAATTTTGATGAAACCCCGAGTCTTCTGAGCCGATATATGCTCGAACTACGGAGTGTAGATATTCAGCATGACCCTCTGAGATTCCGTACGAATCTTGACCGCATAGGCCAAATCATGGCCTATGAGATCTCCAAGACTCTTGAATACGGGCAGCAAAAGGTGTCTACGCCTCTGGGCATAGCGGATTGCATGACTCCGGCAGAGNATATCGTAATCGCAACTATCCTGCGTGCCGGTCTGCCTTTCCATCACGGGTTCCTCAGCTATTTCGACAGNGCTGAAAATGCATTCGTCAGTGCCTACCGCCGATATAAGGAGAAAGGAGACACATTTGATGTGATGGTGGAGTATCTCGCCTCCCCTTCTTTGGAGGGAAAGACGCTTCTTCTCGTGGACCCNATGCTTGCCACAGGCACTTCCATGGAGCTTGGATATCGNGCGCTGCTTGAAAAGGGTATGCCGGCCAAGATACATGTGGCTTGTGTCATAGCGGCTCAAAAAGGTATCGACTACGTATGCGAGACATTCCCGGAGGATCGGACCACTATCTGGGCGGCAGCCATCGACAAAGATATAAACGATCACAGCTATATCATCCCCGGCCTCGGCGANGCGGGAGATCTGGCATACGGTGTAAAAGACTGATGGANAGAGGGGGATCTCCCCNCTCTCTTAGAGGCTGTCTAAAACGGTTGCTTACTTCAATCTTATCTTCCCCTTATGACTCTTGACAGTATTGATATTCTGAATTTCAAAAATATCTCCGCCGCCAACCTTTCGTTTTCTCCCGGTGTGAATTGCTTCCTTGGCAACAACGGAATGGGTAAAAGCAANCTTCTGGAGGCCATACACTTCATGAGTATGGCCAGACCTATGTCTTCTGTGCCGGAAGCTGCACTTATCCGCCACGGTGAGGAGATGTTGCTCGTGAAGGGNCGATACTCCATGGATGCCGGGACATCTGAGGAGATTGCTTGCGGTATTATAAGAGGAAAGGGGAAAACACTGAAACGCAACGGGAAAGAGTATGGGCGTATATCAGAACATATCGGCAATTTCCCGGTGGTGACAGTCACACCCCAGGACTGGAGTCTCGTNGGTGGTTCTGCCGAAGAACGACGAAAACTCATGGATGTGGTCATCTCTCAGGCAGACCCGGCTTATCTCACCCAGCTCATAAAATACACACGCTCTCTTGAATCGCGCAACCGTATGTTGCGGGCCGGAGTCAGNGATGCTCTTCTTTTCGAATCTGTGGAAGCCTCTATGGCGGAGGCGGCTGCCGGTGTCTTCGAGTCGCGTAAATTGTGGGTAAAGGAGCTGTCTCCTATTTTCAACCGTTGCTATTCCGACCTTGCCGGAGGCGAGGAGAAGGCGGNCATGAGATATAAATCCGCGCTTGACGAAGCACCTATGCTCGAAATCCTTGACCGGCAGAGAGGGAAAGACACNGTGCTGGGATACACCTCCCAAGGTATTCACCGCGANGACATAGAAACCACACTTAACGGCTACAGTATGCGTCGNCTTGGCAGNCAAGGACAGATAAAGACTTTNACCATCGCTCTGCGACTGGCAATCTTCCACTATATCCACACCCACCGCGGAGTGACTCCGATGCTTCTGCTCGATGATATATTCGACAAATTGGACGCNGACCGGGTGGCTCGAATCATGGAGACTGTCACCTCAGATCCGGGATTCGAACAGATATTCATCACTGACACCAATCGCAAACACCTCGACGATATTCTCAACTCTATCAACGGGCCGAAGCAAATGTTTGAGGTTAAGTCAGGAGTCTTCACCCCGCTCTCTTCATAAATCGTTCTTCCTCTGCCTCCCTACTGTTATGGATCGCAAACCGACACTCAGCATAGGGGATGTGCTTCGTGCAGCCCTTGAGAATACGGAACATGACCGCATACTCTGCGAACGTCAGGCAATAGAAATATGGGCCACGGTAGCAGGCTCAGGTCTCGCTTCGCTCACATCACGNCCCACGGTGAGCCGTGGAGTGATGACTATCAGAGTGGCAAGTGCGCCGCTCCGACAAGAGCTTAGTATGAGACAGTCTTCCCTGTTGCGCTCCATCAATTCCCGTCTCCGTAAGCCGGTCATAACCCGAATACGGTTTGCAGCCCCGGGAGAAATTCTCTCCGACCGATAAAAGCTGTTTCGCATCTCTGCAGACTTCGGTGTCTTAAAAAAGAGCGCTCCCCGGCATTATTTAATAACCGCATATTCAAGATAACAGCATATTCAAGATTTTCCTCCCTCGTCTGATTATAACATCAATAAATATCAAATTCAAAATCATGAATCCTCATAAGATACCCTCACCTGAAAGTTTCAATCATCGGCATCCTATTCAGTTGCGATTTAACGATGTCGATATCCTCGGCCACGTCAACAATACCGTATATTTCTCTTTCTATGACACCGGGAAGGCTCATTATTTCAATGCCATACGGCGCGGGAAGATGGAATGGAAAAAGGTGGAGACCGTAATTGCCAACGTCAACTGCGCTTATATCAGTTCAATTCATTTCGGTGAAGAGATTGATGTGCTCACTCGTTGCGAGGAAATTGGAGAGAAGAGTTTTAAATTGCTCCAGATGCTCGTCAACCGCAGCACAGGTGAGGTGAAATCTATATGCGAGACCGTAATGGTGAGCATCGACACCAAAACTCAGACTTCAATCCNAATTCCCGATGATTGGAGAGCCGACTTCCAGCANTTTGAGGGTCGGGACTTAAGCTATAAAACCTCCTCCAACCCTTCTTCTAATCATTAACAGATATTCAACGACTAATTTATGTNCATAGATATAAAGACCAGAATGAAAGAGATTCTGGACGCCGAGGCCAAGGCAGTGGCCTCCATACCTATTACCGACGGATATCAGGAAGCCGTCGATTTGATTGTGGAGCAGGTTAATCATCGCGGCGGAAAACTTGTGACTTCCGGCATGGGGAAAGCCGGTCAGATCGCTATGAATATCGCCACTACCTTCTGCTCCACCGGTACTCCCGCCGTGTTTCTCCACCCCTCCGAAGCCCAGCACGGAGACCTCGGAATCCTGCAGAAAAACGATGTGATGCTGCTCCTCAGTAATTCTGGGAAGACCCGCGAGATTGTGGAACTTGTGGAACTGGCACGCATACTGAACCCGGAGGTGAAGATGATTGTTATAACTGGAGATGCCTCCAGCCCGCTCGCGGCCACAGCCGATGTGGCTCTCTTCACCGGAGGAGCCCCGGAAGTGTGTCCGCTTGGTCTGACTCCCACCACATCCACCACAGTCATGACAGTGATGGGTGATGTGCTTGTGGTTGGAGTTATGGAAGCTATCGGATTCCGCGTAGAGGAATATGCCAAGCGCCATCATGGAGGTTATCTGGGGCATAAATCAAAAGAAGCCTCTCGTTTTTGAAGAAAAAATAAACCACATATATCATGACTTTCGTCGATATACCCATTGATCTCGGAGCTCTGGAGAAAAATTCTCCGGAACTCGCCATTATAACCGAGACTCTCGCCTGCCGTAATGCAGCTGAACAACTGATGGCCGAAAACCGCACGATGGACGCTCTGGAGCGAACCGTGACTGCGCTTCGCACTCTCAAGGAATTTCCAGACTTTGAAAATACCGAATTCAAAAGCCTCCTCGCTTCTCTGCTTTTCGATCTCTCGGAAATACACTTCCAGCTCAAGGACTATAAGCAGAGTGAAAAGGAACTTGATGTGCTTTTCAAACTGCTCGACGGCCTTATAAAATCAGAGCCGGAGAAGTTCGGACCCTATCACATTCTTGCTATGGAACTCTCCACAAGAATTCTGCGTTCACGCAAGAAGGCTATGGATCTGCTTGTAAAGCATCAGATCAATACCGAGCATCTATATGAGAAAGTCAACTCAGGAGTGGTAGCCGCCACTGACAAACTCGTTGAATCGCTCCGTAATGTGGGTCAGCTTCTCGCTTCAGGCGGCGACTACAAGGCAGCTATGAAATTCTATGCCGAAGCTATAAAAATATCAAAGAAACGCACCGGCAGAGTGACACGTAAGGAGGTGCAGATGACTATTGAGATGGCTGAAATCATGGTTCGCGTCCGCCACATGCGTCCTCGTGCACGACGTCTGCTCAATGCCATTCTCCCCCACGCCATATCGCTTGAGACCATTAAGCTGGAGGAGGATATTCTTGCGCTCGTGGAGATTATCGACACTGATGTGGAGCAAGAGCCCAAGTGGAAGGAATATCTTCACAAACTCACAGTGGCCGCCAAATCCCGTCTCAAGAGAAAATCAACCGAATCCTCAGAGGAGACTTCAGACTCTCAGGCTAAAGAGGAGGAGACTGAGACTTCCGAGACTTCCGAGACTGCTGATGCCGACTCACAACTCTAAACCCTCGTTATGTCAACAATTCTGAACACCAACGGCGACCGCCGAGAAGTGCCTGTGCCTATGAAGGCAATGAAAGTGGCTCTCGTCACAGCCGACTGGAATAGCCATATCACCCATGCCCTGCGCGACGGTGCGATCGACACGCTCCGCAAAGCCGGTCTCAAGGAGGAAGATATCACCAGCATATCCGTACCCGGAACCGTAGAATTGGTCAATGCCTGCGCCATGCTCTGTCACTCCACTACAGGAGAATCAGGAAATAAATATGATGCAGTCATCGCCACCGGAGTCGTCATAAGGGGAGACACACCTCATTTCGACTACGTATGCCTGATTGCATCCCAAGGAATAGCCCAATTGAATGCAGAAGGCAATACCCCCGTGATATTTGACGTTCTTACAGTAGAGAATGAGCAGCAAGCTCTCGACCGCGCCGGAGGCTGCCTCGGCAACAAGGGCGAGGAAGCAGCGGTGGCAGCCATTGAGATGGCCAACCTCCACACCCGTTGTTCCTCTCGATGATCTCTTCTCTACCTCGACTATACAGATATTTCAGAAAGTCTTCCTGCAAGACTTTCTCCAAGAAATAACATAAACGATTAAATCAGAAAGGGACTCCCCGTGAGGGGCGCCCCTTTCGCCTTTATATTAGAATATTATCAATACCCTGCATTCATTTCTTCTTAGGAGTGAGACCAAGGTTCTCGTAGATGAATGAATAGATATCAGTATATTCATCTATGACTTTACCGATGGGCTTGCCGGCTCCATGGCCTGCCTTACTGTCGATACGAATGAGTTTCGGGGCATCTCCGGTATTTGCGGCCTGAAGTGTCGCGGCATATTTAAATGAATGGGCCGGCACAACTCGGTCGTCATGGTCTGCCGTTGTCACCAGTATGGAAGGATATGGTGTCCCGTCATTCTTAATATTGTGGATAGGCGAATATCCTAAGAGATAGTCGGCCATCTCTTCTGAATCGGCACTCGTGCCATAGTCATGCGCCCAATTCCAGCCGATAGTGAAAAGATGATAACGCATCATATCCATCACACCCACACGCGGAATCGCCACCTTGAAGAGATCGGGACGAATGTTGGCAGTGGCGCCTACGAGCAGACCGCCATTGCTTCCACCCTCCATCACAAGCATATCGGGTGAAGTCCAACCCTCTCGTATCATATATTCGGCTGCTGCGATAAAGTCATTGAACACGTTGAGCTTGTTGAGTTTCGTGCCGGCAAGGTGCCAGGGTTCGCCATATTCCCCTCCGCCTCGAAGATTTGCCTGCGCATATATTCCTCCATTTTCAAGCCAGAGCATTCTATTTGGGGAGAATCCAGGAGGAAGCGAAACGTTGAAACCACCGTAGCCATAAAGATATACAGGTTTTTTACCATCGCGCTCAAGTCCCTTCTTATATGTAATGAACATAGGAATCATTGTGCCGTCAGCTGAGGGATAGAACACTTGTTCCGTGACATAATCCTCCATGTTGACATCTGCAATTTCCGGTGCGCTTACAAACCGGCTCTCTCCGGTCTCTACGTTATAAGCAAATATGGCAGAGGGATACACGAAGGAGGTCAGCGAATAATACGTCTCGCCACTCTTCTTGTCGGTAGAGAAGGCAACGCTTCCGAATGTAGGGAATTCTATTTCTCTGATAAACTTACCCTCGCGATCGTAGACGGCAGCATGGCTGGAGGCATCCTTCTCATACTCCACAATCATTCGGTCGGGGCCGGCAAGTTCCACTCCGGTCATGACTCCCTCGCCTTCGCCAATCAGTTCTCTCCAGTTTTCAGGGGAGGGATTGGAGAGGTCTATGGCCATAAGTCTGTTCTTAGGCGCCCCAAAGTTTGTGAGAACTATAGCAGTGTCACCTTTTACGTCAATGATTCCTATTCTATAGTCCTGGGAAGGCTCGATGACTTTCCATCCGCCGATCTTCTTCAGCGGCTTGAACATAAGAGAATTGCCATTACCCTCGCCGCCGCCGATCACAAATAGATAATCTTCAGATTCAGGCACATAAGCTGAGTGAAAGTGCAGGGGGTGATCCTTATCCTCGTATGCCAGCATATCCAACTCCTGCGGTTGGCCTATCCGATGATAATAAATCTGATGATTTTCATTTGCATTGGAATACTCTTTCCCCTTCTCTGGACGCGGATAGGCACTATAATAGAAGCCATTGCCTTCCCAGTCCACACCCGTGAACTTAGTCCATTCCAGATGATCGGCGAGCAGCTCACCGGTGCGGGTGTCCATCACATAGATTTCATTCCAATCTGAACCGGAACGTGAAATAACGTAGGCCATCAGACGTCCGTCATTAGAGAAAGATATTGACTGCAACGCCACCGTGCCATCCTCTGACAATGCGTTGGGATCAAGAAACATTTCTCGCTCTCCGTCGGGACGATCGCTTCTGTAAAGAACACTCTGACTCTGCAGCCCGTCATTTGCAAAGAAGTAATACTTTCCATCTTTTTCTTTGGAAGGAAGTCCGGTCTTCTTATAGTTATTGAGTGCGGTGAGTCGTTTGCGAATATCCTCGCGGAAGGGTATTCGAGAAAGATAATCCTCTGTCACCTTGTTCTCTGCCTTCACCCATTCCATAGTGGCGGAAGCGGTGTCGTTTTCCAACGGACGATAGGGATCCGCCACCTCTTTACCGAAATAATTATCCATCACCGAAGGATCTGAGGGGGGCACAGGATATTCCGCGTGGGGGGAAGCCACTCCGGGAACAATAGTCGCCAATGATAAGCCCATGACAATAACTGATTTTAGAGCCGTTCTATTCATGTTAAAAAAAGTTGATTCACTATTTGAAGGGGAGAACTCTCCCATGCCACAAAATTACAAAAAATTTAACTATACGCTAACTGTACACCGCCATTCAAAAAAACAGCCTCCCTTACCGTTCTCAACCGATATATCATTCCTCACCTTCCTTCCTTTCTTACCTCCCGCCTCCATCCTTTGGTTGAATAAATATGGCATGAACTCAACACCAGCTCGTATTTTACTGAAATAGAAGACTTGCTAAAACTGATACCGTTCAATCTACGTTCTCATTATATGGCACACAAGCAAATTCTTAAAGATATTTTACACACTGTTATTCCGGCAATCGTGTCGGTGATTCTGGTGGCGTGGCTATTTCATAAGGTAGACATCAAAACCGTAATCTTCACTCTCAAGGCAGGATGCGACTATTGGTGGCTATTGCTTATGATTCTTGTGTTGGTTCTGTCGCGATCTGTCAGGGGCGTCCGCTGGGGGTTGCAACTACGGGCCGCCGGAGTGCCACGGATGCCGAAGTTTGCAGAAATGGTTTCAATCTATGGAGCCTACGCCCTCAATCTTGTCTTCACCGGAGTCGGTGAAGCGTGGAGGTGTATCTACGTGGCACGCCGGCAAAAGGCCTCGCTCTCCACAGTGATCGGAACTGATCTGGGCGACAGAATATCAGATGCGATAGTAATCGTGTGTCTTGTGGTCTGCACACTCTTTGTGGCACGTCCGGCACTCGACCGCTTCTTTGACCATTATCCTTTGGGACGAGAACTCTCTGCCATATTTACGTCTCCATGGTTTCTCATGGGTCTGATTATTATCATCGGAGGCATACTTTGGCTCGGCTTCACACATTCCGACAACCGGACCGTGGATAAAATCAAAACAGAGTGTTCGAGATTGTGGGTAGGCTTTAAGGTGTTGTTCACTATGCCTCATCAATTCGAATATTGGGGGATGACTCTCCTGATATGGATATTCTATTTTCTGATGACCTACCTGTGCTTTTTTGCCTTCCCCTTTACAAAAGCTCTCGTGACTCCTGAAATGGCTTACGGGCTACTTCCCGGTCTGGTAGTCTTTGTCTTCGGTTCATTAAGCATTGCGGTGCCTGCCACAGGGGGACTCGGCCCATGGAACATAGCCGTAATATTTGCCCTGACCTTATATGGAGTGGATCAGGCTGATGCCGCCACTTATTCCATGGTGGTATGGGCATTCCAGACCATCGCTCAGATATTACTCGGAGTAGTCGCGGCTATCTATGTCGCCATATCCCGCCGTAAAGTCACAACTACTTAATGCTTAAGGCGAAGCATGACGCCCGGCTTCAAAGGTTCTCTTTCGGAAATCATATTAAGGCGACACAACTCCTTGACACTGATACCGGCTCTACCGGCTATCTTCTGCAATGTGTCGCCGGCCTTCACCACATAAGTGCGTCTTTCCTCAAGAGACTTACCGCTCAGTGAATGGTCTCTTACCTGATCAAGCGCACCGATTCCATCAAGCGAAGTGCTTCCCATAGTGGAATAAGAGGCTTTTGAACGTGCCACCATTCGTCCTCCTGAGAAATCAAAAAAATTGCGTGGGTCAATAGCCTCACCGTTCATGCGCGTCTCAAAATGTAAATGAGGGCCGGTGGAATTACCGGTATTTCCACTCAAGGCAATGGGTTGGTAGGCCGATACATATTGGCCTACACTCACCATCGATGCCGAGAGATGAGCATAGCGTGTCTCAAAGCCATTGTCATGCTTCACAACAATATAATTACCGTAGCCTCCGGCCTCATAACTCACCCTATCGACTACACCCGGCAAGGGCACCCTCACGGTGTCGCCTATGCTTAAGGCGATATCTACCCCTTTGTGCATCCGGCCGAATCGAGGACGATAACCGAAACCTGACGTAATTCTTCCCCAGGAAGAGGGTGCTATCTGACGTCCTCCCCAATAATTAGCACCCGAATAAGAATAGTCTGAAGCTGAATTGAAGGCTCCAGATGAATAATAGCCGGTGCCATTCTGCGCCTTTCTTATAAAATCAAGTGCTTCCGCAGACACACTTCCTGCCCTCTGCGACATATCGGCTACTGACTTTGAATTGGATGTATATGAGGATAAAACCGAGACAACATTCCCACGCGATTCAACCGAAGAACTGCCCGGAGAGACAGACTCAATCACCATATCAAGTGCTCCTGAGATGGATTTCTCAGATGAAGAGGCCACTATATCAAGAGCATTCCAAGAGACAGACCCGGTCTGAGCCAAGCAAACCCCAACCGAGTTAAATATCAAAATTAAGATTAAAAATATATTTCTTCTACTAATCATTTAAGATTTATTCTCCTTCACTATCTCCTCTTCTCCCTTCTTTGCGCCGTTCTTAAAATCGATGTATAAGGGATTGAGAAACAATATCCAGGCTGCACAAGCTGCAAATCCCAGCATGGTGAAGCCTATAAGAATGATGACTTTTCTTGGTTTGGAGGGGGAAATCGGCACTGTGGCTGGTGTGATCACTGCATATACGGGCATCGTCTCCTGTACTTTAGCTTGAGATTGCTGCACAAGCTGAGCTGTGGAATTATATACATTGAATGCCAATGACGCCTCATTCTCAAGTCGCTCACGCTCCACCTGGGCAGAACGCAGCACTATACCCTGATTTCTGTCAAGATAATCGGCATAAGCCTGCTGAGCCTTGTAGTATTTCACACGCGCTTCCTCGTTGAGAGTCTCAGCATACTCAAGATCCTGACGAGCCTTATTCGTTCGATAAGCGGTGACAAATTCCTTAAGCCGCTCTACAACCGTGTCTGCCAGCATGGCTGACACAAGGGGATCCTGCATGACAACACTCACTGACACCACCGAGGTCTTGGCATCAACAGCTGCCGAGACTCTTGACCGGAGGGCTGTGACAAGGGCATCCTCCTCAAGTGTGAGTCGAAATGTATCGAGTTTATGATTACCGGGAGTTTCGTCACCCGACCGGAAAATCGAAAGCATCTTGCCAGGCAGAGACATAATAGCACTCCACCACGGATTCTTCAGATCATCCTTGATATAATCGGCCACGGTTATATCCTTGGAATCATCTCCATCTGTCTTTACCTCCACATTGAAGAGTCCTGTAAGAAACGGCACAGACCCTACGACATCGGGATACAACATCGGATATACAGCATCGCTACCCGAAGAGGAGACTGCGATACCTGCCATAGAGGCAAGCGCACCAAGCCCCGCGGCTCCTCTTTTATTATCGTTAGATTCCGGTGCGAGTTTCACTGAAGTGGTATATTCACGGGGAATACTGAAGGCCACTACCAAACCTACGATTGCACCACACACACTCCAGATCAGCAGTTTTTTTCGCTGACGCCATAGTGTGCGCACGAGTTCAAGAAGATCTATCGTACCCTCCTCCGGATTCTCTACCGTATTATTCTGATTCTCTTCTGACATGACGCTCCTTTGAGTATGATGATTGAATGATTCTCTACCTCTTGAAAATATTAGTAATTGTGGCAGCAAGGGCGGCTACTGATGAGAAGCTTGTAGCCATAGCCAAAATCTTATCCCAATTAGTTCCGTCTGACTGTGGCTTTGACGGGACGATTATCACACATCCCGGCTCTATCGGAGTGTTGCCCTTCGCTTTTGCCACAGTGCCGTTCATATAGACGATATATGCCTTATTCTTCTTGGCAGTCTGCCCATAACCACCGGCCATATCAATATAGTACTTGAAATTCTTGCCGGGTTCGTATATCACGGCGTTCGGGAACATCACATCGCCTGAGATCTTCACAACACTCTGCTGCTCGGGTATGAATATTTCATCACCATCCTGAAGTACAAGATCATAATGCGAACCGGGATTGGCAAGGGCTTTCTGGAGGTCGATGCCAACATTATACATTCTTGCAACATCTATTTTACTTAGAGCAATGGAGTCGCCGACAGACGCATTGGCATTCTGCATGGAAAATCTCAACGCCTCCTTACGGGCCGCATATTCATCCTCCGAAAGACGGCGACTCATGTGAGCACCTCTTACATAGGCATGCTCAAGGATACCTCCGGTGCGGCGTATGACATCTGAAATTCTTTCATTTCTCTTTTCAAGGGTATATGTGCCGTCAAACAACACCTCTCCATTTACTGTTACCCATGCCTGTTCGGCATATCCCGGACTGCTTCTCACAACAACTCTGTCGAATGGCATAAGAAGGAACCCTTGGCCATCACCTACGCCAAGACCATTCTCAATAGAAACTGTGAAGATGTCGGCAAGACGCTGAGTCTGAGTTGTGGAATTCGGATCTACAATTCGCCGCGAAATCTCCACTCTTGCAGTAGAAGCTCCCTGATTAAGACCACCCGCCTGGATAATAAGGTCTTCAAGCGTGGTATTTGCTGCGTAGGGATATGTACCGGGACGAGTCACCTGACCATGAATAGTAAGTGCTCCGCGAGCTTCAAGTTCATGAACACTGGACACCACCAGCATGTCATTACGCTTCAGCTCAATATCAGGCGCTGTGCCGTTGAGAATACCTTTAACGTCTACAGCCACTATCTCAAGCTGCAATTCCGGACCCTCACGATATAGAAGTGCGCGTTCTGCGAAGGCATCATCTGTCAGACCGTCCGCCTTACGGATCAATTGGCCTATGGTGTTCACATCACTGCCTATGGCAAACATTCCGGGACGAGTCACCGCACCCTTAAGTTCGACACGATTGGAATATCTATCAAGTATCGTGCCTACAGAGATCACATCACCATCCTTAAGACGATAAGAGGCAAACTCTCCCTCATCAATATTGTAGAGTTCATTTTCAGTGCCTGCCTGTCGTGCGAGCCTAACCATTCCTGAATAAGCATCACCGGTGAAACCACCTGCATATCGGAGAAGGTCATCTATTGTCTCGTCGGGCTTTATCTCATAGTACATCGGACGCTTGACGTTGCCGTCCACACTCACAAGCTGTTCGTAAGGTGGCACGATTATGACATCACCTTCCTGCAGACGGATATTCCCATTGGTTTTCCCGCCGAAAAGATACTCATAAATATCCACTCCTGCCACCTTGCGTCCGTTGCGGAGCACCTGAATATTACGCATCGTGCCTATATCGCTTATGCCTCCGGCCCGATAAAGAGCATGGAACACTGAAGAAAACGGCGACATGCGATATGTGCCGGGGGTAGAGACCTCTCCGAGGATATCCACTTGAATAGTGCGCACCTTCCCAAGAGTGAGCTGCACGTCGGTCTGTGCGTCATCCATTCCGGCATACTTACGGGAAAATAGACTTCTGATATGCTTGTTGGCATCGGCAATGGAAAGGCCATTGAGATATACCGGGCCAATCTGCGAAATCATGATGCTTCCCTCGGGGGAGATGGTCTGACGCAGATGATCTTCCGACGTGCCCCATAGATCGATCACGACCTCATCACCGGGACCCAGACGATAATTTTGCGGTGTGGCGAGGTTATCGCTTGGTTCAAACGTCAAAGAGCGGGCATTAAACACATCATGACCATATATCTGACGTGCTGACACTGTGCCATTGGTACCCTCGTCAATCTGTCGATTGATATCAACCAGTGTCTCTGCAGATATATCATCGGACGCATCATGCTTACGCTGAATATTGGCGGCTTGCACACTCTGGTCAGTGACCTCCACTTCAGCTGTGCTCTGGTTTTCAAGTCTAAGCTTGATACGCTGTGCCTGCTCGGGGGTCACACCCCTCGCCATCAGTTCGCGGCCTATCTGCTGGTCGGACTTTCCGGCGGCAGATGCCGACTTAATGTAAGCAATTACCTGTTCATCGGTCATGGCCGCCGCCACAAGACAGACTGCCATAAAAACCGACAGAATTATTCGTCTTATATTCATTTACTACGTTTTTGCGATTTAAAAGGTCTTAACCGGCACTAAGCTATAACTTTAAAGCCTATCAAGCCGTAGATTTAACGTACAAAATTAGACTTTAATATTGAAATCTCCAAAATCTCGCACCCTCGAACCCTTAAAAATTGTTATCGCTTGATTATGATAAGACGTGACTCGCTTCCACGACGCTCCACGTATATCCCTGTCGTGACTTCTCTCACTCTACGGCCGGAGAGATCATAATATTCCATAGTCTCCCCTACATCCGTTGCGAGTTTTTCTATAATGGTCTCAATATCTTTATCAAGCATTATTCTGAGATGAGACAAGCCTGCCTTGACGTTCCCCCTGTTGGTAAGAAGAAGCGCATTCACCGTCTCCTCCTCCGAATCCCATTTAGCAGCATTCCGAATGCCTTTCATCACCATAGATTCCGGCTCAGTCGTCTGATAGTCTGCCACCTCATACTCAAACCCTTCGGTATTTGTACCTTCCGCCTCGACATAGACAATCTTCTGACCCGCTTCCGTAACGTTCAGTTCGATATAGGACCCGGGTGCAAACATAAGCATAGGAGTGTTATCGGCATCCATCTCCATTCTCACGTTTTCTCCCTGAGGAATTGTGAATTTCAGACCACAGGCCTCCCATTCGATCATACCATTCTGAGTTGTCTCATCCTCAGGGCTATATAATGTCAACCCATATTTCTCATAATCTGCAAAGCTAACAGTGTCCTGCGAGTCGCCGGCATCGGCCACATTCACTTCAAAGTCAGCGGAAACCGTATCGCGACCGGGAGCCGACACGGTGAAATGATAAGTATAGTATCCGGGGGTATCCAACACAATTCCCTCGGCAGGAAAAACATCATCGGCCGACGAATCACCAACCAGATACGTGACGACTGCATCGGAGATATCCCCATAATCCAATGTAAGAACCGCTCCGGGTTGCACGGTGCATCCGCTTTCTACACTCTCCCCGTTGATATTGAAAGAGAGGTCAATGGGGTCCACGATGCCATCATCATACTCCACTACCACCCTTGACATTGCAATCGAAGTGGGAGCAGTCGATTTATTGACAAAATAAAGTTTCAGGCGAGCTTCCGGAGCAGGTTCGCCCACAAAGCACAAAGGAGAGCGATACGCACTGTAAGCTTCCAGAGAGCCGTCGGATTGGACTACCGCCGTCGTATCCTCCAGACGGAGAGTCTCTTTGGTTATATCGGCAGCGTTGGCTGTATTGACCGACAGTCGGACGTTGCCTGCATTGCTTCCATGCACCCAGGCATACACCTCAACTTTCCTGATAGTCATATCTGCCATAGCATCCGTGCTCAATATCAGGTAGGAAGAAGAGGAGTTACTGCTACCTGCCGGAAGGAGAAACCGTTGGGCGGAATCAAAACCCTCAGCACAATACGCCGGAAGGGCTTCTGAAGCGGTCACTCCCTTGCCACACTTCACTGCCCACTCCGCGCCATCTATCTCTGCAGTTTCAGAATATGAGGAGGGAGCCGCTCCAAAGGAGAAATCAGAACCGTTAAAATCGAATGCCATACTCCGTATTTTTGCCGATACGGGAGTCTCAACGGCACTCAAAAACATCACTCCCAAGGCCAAGGTCAATCCTAATTTCTTCATGATTGATACAGTTCAAAAAAGTACAGGAGTTGTCGGATGTATAAGAATTAATGCGACATTCCCTCCCGTCAAGTAATTATATGCCACAAAAGTAAGTCTTTCAACCGACATATACAAACCGCTTCCGAGAATTTTAGAATCCCCGATTATGTCACAACTATTATAAACTAACTTTTTATGGATAAAACAGGTTTTAACAATAAGGGTGTGTGTCAGCACCTTCCGATATTTAGATCCCATCTCACAAAAAATATTAACGCAGAGGCGATGTATTTTTGATAATACTTGGCTAAAAACTTATAATTAACTTGATTATGAAAAAAATAGTGATAATGGGTGCCTCATCAGGCATCGGACTTGCTGTGGCTGAAGCCTTGGCATCCAGAGGAGTCAGAGTTGGAATTGCAGCACGCCGGATAGAGAAGTTGCGCGAACTCAAGTCAAGGTATCCCGACTTTGTGGAATATGAGACAATTGATATTGACAAGGAGGATGCAGAGTCAAGACTGCTCCACCTCATCGGACGCCTCGGAGGAATGGACATCTATTTCCATGTCGCCGGTATCGGATACGAGAATCCCGGACTGCACCCTGCAATGGAGACCCGGATAGTTCAGACCAATGCTGTAGCCTTCGCTCGTATGCTGAGCACTGCCTACCGCTATCTTCGCGGGCGTGGCAAAGGCGGACAGATAGCGGCCATCACTTCTGTGGCGGGAACAAAAGGAATTGGTGCCATGACGGCTTATTCGGCTTCCAAGAGTTTTGACCAAGCCTATATGGTGGCCCTCGACCAGCTTTCGCGGACAGAAAATGCCGGGATAAGCATCACCGACATTCGTCCCGGTTGGACTTCCACTCCCCTATTGCATGAAAACACACAATACCCTCTCGAAATGGATCTGGACTATGTCCTGCCGCAAGTGCTTCGTGCTATTGTCCGGCGTCGCCGGGTGGCCGTCATCGATTGGAGATGGAACATTGTCACCTTGCTTTGGCGCCTTATTCCCGACTTCCTTTGGGTACGTATGCCTCTGACGAAATATTTCACCGGAGTAAAAAAGACGGAATAACACGATGTCTCGCCACATTTTTCCTCCAACATATTGCAGTCGAAAAATATAAATCAGGGCAACCACCCTGATTTTTTATTTCCCGCATATAGGAATCTCAGAATTTTTCGCTACATTTGCCGTCATGTCAAAAGACCTCTTCGGGCGCTACGTTTGGATCGTAGACACCCTCAACCGCTACGGCAAACTGACACGTGCTGAAATCAGTTCTCTTTGGAAACGCTCCTCTAAAGGCGACGGAGAGGAGATGCCGGCGCGCACTTTCTTTCATTATCGAAGAGCTATTGAAGAGAATTTCAATATTGACATCTTATGCAATTCCAAAGGGGAATACTATATTCCCGCCGACCCCGGAAGAAGAAGTCGGGCCCTCACCAACTGGATGCTTGAACAGCACGCTCTCAGCAGCACTGTGAAGGTTTCTCCTGAGGCATCTGCCAGAATTGACGTGGAGGATGTGCCTTCCGCCCGTGAGTTCTTTCAGACTGTCTATGAAGCCGTCACCAACAACCAGAAGATAGTGTTCGCATACGCCGGCTTCAATCGCGCTCGTATAGAGCACGATATTCTATTCAGCCCATATATGCTGAAGCGTTATAAGCAACGATGGTATATGGTAGGCATGAAGGAAAAAGGCAATGATCTCAGGACGTATGCTCTCGACAGAGTACGGGAGATGCGCCTCACTCACGACTCGTTTGAGATTCCGAAGGGATATGACCCATCCGAGATATTCGCTGACATTATAGGCGTGACTGCCTCAAGGGCTCCCGTAAAGACGGTGAAACTACTGACCGACAGCACACGTGCAAAATATTTCCGGGCCCTTCCGCTCCATCCGTCGCAGGATGAGGTCATTGGTGACGGACACTCGATTTTCACCTATCGTCTCAAACTCAACTACGAACTCGTACATGAAATTCTGAGCATGGGCGACTCCGTGAAGGTACTCGAACCACGCGAACTGATCACAATGGTCAAGAGTGAATTGCGCTCTACTCTTGCACTCTATGAAGACTCCTCTTCCACGGATTCACCCACAAATTCCCGACTCATCAACCTTCCATGAACACTCAATCACTCCGACATATAATTGATTGCTCCGCAACTATGCGCGATGCTCTTGTGGCCATAAATCGTCTCTCCGGCGACACCATGACTCTTTTCGCCCTTGATGATGAAAAGAAAATGCAGGGCACCGTCACTGACGGCGACATACGCAGAGCTATGCTGCGGGGCGACTCGCTGCATACACCTGTCAGTGAATTCATGTATCGCGACTTCATGCGTATCGACGAGAACTCTTCTCGCCCTCACGTCATGCGTGAAGCCCGTAAGAGGGGCATTGACTTGCTTCCGGTTCTTGAAAACGGGTTGCTTGCAGATATCCTCGACTTACGCAGGTTGCGTTCCTCGCTTCCGCTTGACGCCGTGCTTATGGCAGGGGGGCGGGGCGAACGTCTGCGACCACTGACTCTCAACTGTCCCAAACCACTTCTTGAAGTGGGAGGACGCCCCATAATAGATTATAATATAGAGGAACTGAAAGCCTGCGGGATAGACAACATCTTCGTCACAGTCAACTACCTCCGCGAACAAATTATCGAACACTTCCGGAATTGTCAGGAAGTGACCTGCGTTGAAGAACCACGACGTCTGGGCACAATGGGGAGTCTTACACTCATCGAAGGTCTGCGTCATGACAATCTCATTCTCATGAACTCCGATCTGCTGACCACTCTCGACTTTGAACAGATGTATCTTCATCACGAGAGTTCGGGAGCGGAATTGACCGTAGCGGCTATCCCCTATACTGTCTCAGTGCCCTTCGCCATAATGCAGACCGACGGCGACAGAGTGACAGGTCTGAGCGAGAAACCGACCTTCAACTATTTTGCCAATGCCGGCGTTTACATATTGCGTCGCCGGCTCATAAAAGAGATGGCACCGGGAGAGTATCTGGATGCCCCCGATTTCCTGCTCACCCTCATAGATTCCGGTCGCAAAGTAAGTTATTTTCCTGTTGAGGGACTGTGGGTAGACATAGGCTCGCCCGACGATTTCAGATATGCCAATCAATTAATGGATCGCCGCTCTTTGTGCCGATAACCTCTTTATTCACCCCGACATCCCTCCTTCAACATACACATTTATCATGGCAGACTCTAATTTCATAGACTACGTAAAAATACTTTGCCGCTCCGGAAAGGGAGGAGCGGGAAGCCGTCATTTCCACAGGGCAAAATATGTGCCCAAGGGAGGTCCGGACGGCGGCGACGGCGGACGCGGAGGTCATATTATTCTTCGTGGCAACCGCAACCTCTGGACTCTTCTGCATCTGCGCTATCAGCGCCACATCTTTGCCACTGACGGTGAGAGTGGCGGAGCCGGTCGCTCTTTCGGCAAAGATGGTGAAGACCGTATTATCGAAGTGCCTGTCGGCACTGCCGTTTTCGATGCCGAATCGGGAGAATTTCTTTGTGAAGTGACAAGCGACGGAGAGGAAGTCCGACTTCTTCGTGGTGGAAAAGGAGGACTTGGCAACTGGCACTTCGCCACCTCCACCAACCGTGCGCCACGTTATGCCCAACCCGGCCAACCGGCCATTGAGAAAGCCGTGGTTCTTGAGTTGAAGCTGCTGGGCGACGTGGGTCTTGTCGGATTCCCAAATGCCGGTAAATCCACCCTGCTTTCCTCCATCTCAGCGGCCAAACCCAAGATAGCCGATTATCCCTTCACCACCATGGAGCCATCTCTTGGTATCGTCAGCTATCGCGGCGACCGATCCTTCACCATGGCGGATATCCCTGGAATTATCGAAGGTGCTTCCGAAGGTAAAGGACTCGGACTCAGGTTCCTTCGCCATATCGAACGAAATGCGGTTTTACTCTTCATGGTCAGTGCAGACACCACCGACATACGTCGCGACTATGAAGTGCTTCTAAAAGAGGTACGTGAGTTCAATCCCGAACTTGCCGACAAGTCTCGCGTTCTCGCTATCACAAAATGTGACCTGCTTGACGACGAACTCCGCGAAGCTCTCAGAGAGGAGCTCCCTGAGGGAATCCCGACACTGTTTATTTCTGCCGTGACAGGCGAAGGTATCTCGGAACTTAAGGATATCCTCTGGCGCGAAATCAATAGTGAGGAGCACGCCGCCCCCTCCACTATCACACATCGTCCGCTTGATATTCGTCATCGAGTGCAGGAGGAAGACGATTTCATCTTTGACCAGCCTGAGATCGACGACGATGAATACTCACTGCCCGAGACCGACGAAGAATGGACCGACGAGTTCTGGGACGAAGAGACATCTGTCAATGGCTGAACTCACACAAATCGACCTTGATTCCATATTGCGTTCGCGTCTTCCCCGTAAGGTGTCGCGTATACTCCCCCGTCTCCTTACCCGGAGCATGGAATCGATTATATGCCAGAAACGGCTTAACGAGATATTGCGCACTGCCTTCCCTAATGAAGGCAGTGCATTTTCAAATTCAGTCATCGAACAGCTCGGACTGAAAATCAAAGTTGAGGGAATCGAGAATATACCTCTCGACCGTCCCGTCACATTTGCCTCCAACCATCCCCTTGGAGGCCTTGACGGCATAACCCTTATAAAGGTGCTTGGCGATATTTTCGGCGACTCCAACGTCAAATTCATTGTCAACGACATGCTTATGCACGTCACACCGCTACGCAACGTCTTTCTGCCGGTCAATAAATTCGGTGCGCAGGCCCGGGAATCGGCGCGTCTTATCAACGAAGCGTATGCCTCCGACGCGAGAATTCTCGTATTTCCGGCCGGACTCGTGTCGAGAATGGGAGCCGATGGTTCCATCGCAGACCTCGAGTGGCAGAAGACCTTTGTGACTAAAGCTATCGAATACGGGCGCGATATAGTCCCCGTAAAATTCGAAGGCCTCAACAGGACCCGGTTTTATCGCCTTGCAAGGCTTCGCAAACGTATAGGTCTGAAAGTTAACCTCGAACAAATCATGCTTCCTTCGGAATTATGCCACTCCGAGGGAAAAGAATTTCTAATAAAGTTCGGAGCTCCAGTCACAGCTTCGTCACTTGCAGCTTCAGGCAAGAAGGCTGAGATTCTCGCAGCTGAATTGCGCAAAATCACTTATTCCCTCTGACCCTCTTCCTTATTCTTTGCCGACTCATGAATTATTACTAAATTTGCGGCTTGAAGTATGTACACGGAGCCACACACCGCTTTCCGCGGTGGGCCGGTGTGCTGTCATTCCCACAGAAACGCTACTTTTTTTTAACTACCTACCAACGAATTAATGGACAAGAACACCATCTACGGCCTATTACTCATGGCAGTCGTTTTCCTCGGCTTCATGTGGCTGAGTCCAAAGAACGACAACCCCACCGAGCCGCAGAAGGATCCTGTCGCTCAGGAGACAGCGGCCCCGGCACACGCTGATGTCCTCAGCGCAGAAGAAACCGGATGGCTTATCGACAACATCACCGCCAACGGCGAGACTGTCACAATGCCTGACAGCACCCGCGCAATACGTTTCCGTCAGGGAGGCATTGACCTTCTGCTGCGCGGCGACTCCGTCACCGGAACTGTCAAAGTCGGTGATAACACCCTTGATTGGAACGATATCCGCAACCGTAATCTTTCGCGAATGACCCTTGCCGAGCAGCGTCAGGCTGTCCAGGCCGTGCGTGAAGCCTCCGTATCAATGGGTAAATATGGCAAATTCGCCCGTTTCCGCATGGGTTCGGACACAACGGTGGTTCTTGAGAATGACGTACTCAAACTCACCCTCAGCTCCCTCTCCGGCTCCATCACACGTGCTGAATTAAAGAAATATGACACAGAATACAGTGCTGATGAGAAGGAACATGTGAAACGCAAGGTCGTTCTTTTCGAAAAGGGCACCAACAGTTTTGATTTTGAACTCCCCCTTCCTCAGTCGGTATCTACCTCCGAACTCTATTTCACTCCGAGCATAGTCAACGACTCCACCGTCCTGATGAGTCTCCCTATGTCCGACAATGCATATTGGGGCATTGAATATATTCTCTCCAAGGGTGACAGCTACGTAGTCAGAATGAACATCGTGCAGCGTGGCATGGCAGATATAGTGCAGAGCAACAATCGCAATCTTGGCCTGAAATGGACACAAGAGGTGCGCCGTCAGGAAAAGGGTCGAATGTTCGAGGAGCGTAACTCTGCCCTCTACTATAAATTTGCCGGAGGTTCGGTCGAGAATCTCTCAGAATCAAAAGATGATTCCGAAGAGCGTGAGGCAAAAATCCGCTGGATCGGATTCAAGAACCAATTCTTCTCCTCCGTGCTCGTGTCTAAACGTCCGTTCAACACGGCCGACTTCCGTTCGCAAGTGCTTAAAGGAAGCGACTATCTCAAGAATATGGAAGCGGATGCCATAGTCAATGACTATGACTGGCGCTCGGAAAAGCCCGTCACCTTCGACCTCTATCTGGGTCCGAATCTCTACCCTCTTCTCTCATCGCTCGACAAGACAATCGATGTCGGTGAGAATCTGAAACTGACGCGCCTTATCCCTCTGGGCTGGAGCATCTTCCGATGGATTAACACCGGCGTGGTGATTCCCGTCTTTAATTTCCTTGGAAGCTTTATCTCCAATTATGGCATAATCATCCTGCTGCTCACCATCTTTATCAAACTCGTACTCTTCCCTCTGACTTGGAAAAGCTACAAGAGTTCGGCCAAGATGCGTATTCTCGCACCGGACATCAAAGCCCTTAACGAGAAATATCCCGGTCAGGAAAACGCCATGAAACGTCAGCAGAAGACGATGGAGCTTTATTCCCGTGCCGGAGCCAGCCCCATGTCAGGCTGTCTTCCGATGCTTCTCCAGATGCCTATCCTCTTCGCTATGTTCAGCTTCTTCCCCTCGTGTATAGAACTTAGAGGACAGAGCTTTCTGTGGGCACACGATCTCGCCGCACCCGATGCGATAATCTCCTGGAGCGGCAATATTCCTCTGGTCACCGAATACTTCGGCAATCATATCTCGCTCTTCTGTCTGCTCATGACAGTGACGAATATTGCCTACACCTACATCAACATGCAGAATTCCCCCGGACAGATGCCCGGCATGAAGTGGATGATGTATCTGATGCCGGTGTTCTTCATGGTCTTCTTCAATAACTATGCAGCTGGTCTCTCATATTATTATTTCCTCTCCCTGCTCATTACGATTCTGCAGACCTACGCCTGCCGCTACTTCGTAAAAGAGGAGGATGTGCGCCGTGCGATGGCTGAAAATGCCAAGAAACCCCATAAGAAATCGGGATTCATGGCTCGCCTTGAAGAGGCTCAGCGCCAGCAGCAGGAGATGCTCCGCCAGCAGCAGAAGCAGCGCGGCGGCAAAAAATGAGACGCCTTAAAGTCATAAGGATTTTTCTTGCCACTCTTTTCTTTGTGGCTGCAGTGGCCTATCTTTTCATCGGGCCGCAGGTGAATCCTATGGCTGTCGTTGCACCCCGTACTCAAATTATTCCCTCGGCAATAGCCATATCGCTGGGAGCCATTCTCGTATGGCTCCCGGCGACTTTTCTATTCGGACGAGTATATTGTTCTTCGGTCTGTCCTGTCGGTACGCTTCAGGATCTGATTCTTCCTATCCGCAAAAAATTTCATCCTTCGCCTCTCTTTCGGTGGAAAAAGACTTCTCCGGTGAGATACTTCGTCGCAGCAGCATATCTTATATGCCTATTGGCCGGCGTGACTATCGTCCCTCTGATTATCGAACCCTGGAATATCATGCGCAATATCGCCGCTTCCGTGCGTCCTGAAGCCATCAATCCGAAATGGATCACTCTTGGAATCGGAAGTCTCACGGGCATATTGGCCGGCATTGCGAGTCTAATATTGATATTGCTCGTCTCTTTCTTCTTCGGAAGAGACTTCTGCAATACGGCATGCCCCATCGGCACAGGGTTAGGGATTCTCTCAAACGCCTCTTTATATCAGATAGCCATTGACCCGGACAAATGTACAGGCTGCCTGAAATGTGAAGATATTTGCCCGGCAAGCTGCATAAAGGTCACAACGAGACAAGTCGACAATACGCGCTGTATTCGTTGCTTTGAATGCCTGAGCGTATGCGAAGATGATGCTATCCGATTTCAATCAGGACGCAACCGCAGAATTGACCCTCTCCTTCAGAAATCATAAAAATTTCCATTCACTTCGACTCTACATCCCCATGATACAATATCATAACCTTCTCCAGACAATCCTCGACAAAGGCATACGGAAAGAAGATCGCACCGGCACAGGCACAATTTCCACCTTTGGCTATCAGATGCGATTTGACCTCGCGGAAGGATTCCCGCTTGTGACCACTAAGAAAACTCATTTAAAAAGCATCATTTACGAATTGTTGTGGTTTCTGAAAGGTGACACCAATGCCCGCTGGCTTCAGGAAAGAGGCGTTAGAATATGGAATGAGTGGGCCGACGCTGACGGAGATCTCGGCCATATATATGGCTATCAATGGCGGTCGTGGCCGGATTATAACGGCGGACATATCGATCAGATAAAGGAAGCCATCCGCCAGATCAAAGAGACTCCCGATTCCCGTCGCATCATAGTCAATGCCTGGAATGTTGCGGATCTTGACAAGATGAATCTTCCGCCCTGTCATATCCTTTTTCAGTTTTATGTCGCCGACGGAAGGTTGTCTCTCCAACTATATCAACGTAGCGGCGACTCCTTCCTCGGCATTCCTTTCAATATCGCAAGCTATGCTCTGCTGACCATGATGACAGCGCAGGTGTGCGGTCTCCAACCGGGTGAGTTTATCCACACCATTGGAGATGCCCACATATATCTTAACCATCTCGACCAGGTCAAACTGCAACTCTCGCGTACCCCGCGCCGATTGCCGCGTATGGTCATAAACCCTGACGTGAATGACATCTTTGACTTCCGTTATGAAGATTTCTCACTGGAAGATTATGACCCGTGGCCCACGATACGGGGAGAAGTGTCCGTCTGATTCTCTGACCGCCACTTGACCCCGACTTCGAAGTCTCACCTTCAGTATTCTCCTCCCCCCTGCTATGAAAGCTAAGTATAGAACCATGTCCCTGGTCATGCTCGCCATGACAATTTTCTCCACCGCAAAGAGCGAGGAACCATTCTGGTTAGGAGCTGACATCTCGGGCACCACAGCCGACGAGGCCCGCGGACACTACACGATGAATTCAGATTCCATACGTGTGGAGACAACACGCCTTATGAAAGACTATGGGATAAACGCCATCAGACTTCGCGTGTGGGTAGACCCCAAAGATGGATTCTCATCTCCGGGGGATGTTCTGGAAATGGCATCCCGTGCCCGCGACCTCGGAATGCCGGTTATGATAGATTTCCACTACTCTGACTGGTGGGCCGATCCCGGCAAACAGAATCCTCCCGCCGCATGGCTTGATCTCACTCCGGAGCAGACCGCAGAAGCCCTTGCCGATCATACCCGTCAGACTCTTCGCAAATTGAAAGACGCCGATGTTGACGTGAGATGGGTACAAATCGGCAACGAAACGACCCACGGATTCCTTTGGCCCATGGCCAATATCCACGAGAATCCTCACAACTACACGATGCTGACCAAGGCGGGAGCGACAGCCGCAAAGGAAGTATTTCCAGAGGCTGCGGTCATTGTGCATCTCGACAACGGATTCGACCAAGAACTTTATGACCGTGTGTTCGACCTTCTGAAAGCCGACGGTGTGGAGTGGGATATGATTGGAATGAGTGTCTACCCCTTCTGGGCTATAGAAGGAGGATCCGAACCCGGTGCAATCATGACTCTGGTGGACACCATGGCTAATATAAAGCATCTGAAAGAAAAATATGGCACCGATATCATGATAGTGGAGACCGGTGTTGACGCACGCGACCCCGAACCCGGGAAGGAATTTATCGCCGCACTCATCAAAGCCTCCCGTACTCTCACCGACGGAGCTTGCCGCGGCGTATTCTACTGGGCTCCTGAAACGGATGCAGAGGCTGCCTATCACCTCGGAGCCTTCAGCAACGGACGTCCTACAGTCATAATGGACGCCTTCAAGGAAGCCGCAGGCGAATAAGCCCCTTTTTTCATTCAAGAAAACAGTTATTTCTTACCGGATTGGATAGAACATTTTTGTGAGATGGGGTCTTAGAATTGTCAACTCACGAAAATTTTACTAATTTTGTCGGTGAGACATTCCGTCGACATATCGAAACCACCTTATGGCACTCTCCCGGAGGCCGGCAGGACATAAATCAAACAATTATGGCAGAAGACAATAGACATATAGATCTCCAAACTGAGACGGAGCAAGTAATACTCGAAGAAATTGGTGGAGAATTAAATATCGGCTTGCTGGGCAATAACCCCGATAACGATGAGACTCGCTTCCTTCTGACTCCGGAAGCGTGCGGACTGCTGACAGCCTCAGGAATACATATCCGTATGGAAAGCGGCGCCGCTGTCGACATTTCCTTCTCCGACGAGCAGTATGCGGAGTTCGGTGTGGAGATTGTGACTCGCCGCGAGGCTCTGAAATGCGACATTGTGTTATCCTACCTCCCCCCGAAATCGGAGGAAATCATGGAGATGCGTCCCGGATCCGTGCTTCTTACAATGATGGACAACTGTCTGTTTGAGATGTCGCATATCGCAGCTCTCCTTGAAAGAGGAATCACAGCTGGTTGTCTTGACAATATGTATAGCTTCAACGATGAGCCTGTCTTTGCCAATATTATTGACGAAATCAACGGACGGGCGGCCGTGATGTACGCTCAGGATCATCTCTCCTTCCTCGGAGGAGGCAAGGGCGTCTTGCTCGGCAGTGTGGCCGGACTCAATCCTTGCGAGGTGCTTGTGATAGGTGATGGCAACGATGTATATGCAGCTTGCAAAGCCGCCATTGCATCCGGTGCATACGTGACCTTGATGAATAATGACATATCCGCCCTTCAGATGGCAAAACAGTGCTGCGGCGATATGCTCAACACTATCGCCATTCATCCGAGAGTACTCTTCAACAAAGTGAAGACTGCGGATGTCATCTTCATCGGCACCACCACCCGCGCTTTCGAATTCCCCAAGAAGCTTTCAGTGGCAATGAAGGAATCGGTTTATCTGCTTGACTTTGAGGAGTCCCATCCCTCCATGTCAGTGCCACGCACTGTCGCCATGTCGCTGAGCAATGTGCTTGTCAACTTCTTCGATGAGATGATTATTAAAAATGGTTTCGATGGTATGCTCGCCTCCACTCCGGGTGTGCAAGCCGGCATCGTCACCTACGAAGGCCGTCTCGTCGACAAACTCATCGGCTCTTTCCTTAATCTCCCCTCCGTAGATATAAGCGTAATGCTCACCGCAGCCAACTGACTTCACTCAGAACGTGGCCATGTCATCAAGGAATGAATTGATACAAGTGGTCAGTTCCATACGTTTCGGAGGCCCGGAACGATATGCACTTGATATAAGCCGTCATTTCTCAGTCTCCGGCTGGAAAGTGACGGCTTTCACTCGTGATGCAAAAGCGGTGGACTCCGTGTTCCGCGACTACAGGATACGCCTGCGTCATGCTCCGCTCGGAGGTGCTTTTGATATTCCCTCGGCATTGAGCCTCTCCCGAATGATGCGTCTCATGCCGCAGTCGCGTGGTGTGGTTCATGTGCATCATATTCGGGATGCCTTTATGGCTTTGCTCGCCCGCAAAATAGCGAAACGCAAGGATGTGAGGATTATCCTTACGGTTCATTCCATCCGTAAAGGTCGTGACAACCGTCTCTCTCGGCGTATCTTCCGAAACCTGGATGCAATTATATTCGTGTCGCAGACAGTGGCCTCACGATTCCTTTCCACATGGTCCGAAGGCTTGTCGCCCATCCCCCCCGATCGTATCCATATTCTCCACAATTCTCTGTATCTCCCCGATTTTTCCGGCCCGGTTCCTCCCCCGGAAAAAGGGCCCGTCATTGCCATGTACCATGGCACGATTGCTCCGGGCAAAGGACTTGAATATCTTATTGACGCACTGCCTCGACTGAAACCGCTGCGCCTCCGGCTCCGCATAGCCGGCAACGGCGATCCGGATTATGTAGACTCTCTGCGTCGCCGGGCTCAGGCAAGAAATGTGATGGAGATGATCGATTGGCGAAAGCATCCTATAAACTCAATTTCTCTTATAAATGAGGTGCATATCGGTGTGCTGCCCACGGTCAATGAAGAACCGTTCGGTCTCTCGAACACAGAGTATATGGCCGCCGGACGTCCTCAGATATGCACGGCACGGGGAGCTCAGCAGGAATATCTTACCGACGGACGTGAGGCTTTCATTGTCCTGCCGGGAGACACCACAAGTATTGCTGACGCTCTCATTCGCCTCACTTCAGATCCTCAACTCCGACTCCGGATGGGCCGTGAAGCGCATAAATCTTTCGCGCGTTCTCTTGACTGGCAACGATTCTCCTCTCAATTGGCTGAAATATATCTCCCGACTCCTATTAATGATTAAGGCAAATATGAAATGCTGCGTGATAATATGCGACGGAATGGCTGACGAACCGTCTGAATCTGCCGGTGGGCTCACTCCTCTCGAGGCCGCCTGCACCCCGGCTATGGATCGTCTCGCCGCTATCTCCCGTTGCGGACTTGTCAACACCATTCCCGACGGATTCTATGCCGGGAGTGAAGTCGGTATACTGTCAATTCTCGGTTACCCATCATCGGAAATACCCGGAGGACGTGGATTTCTTGAAGCAGTGGGCTCGGATATATACGTGTCGGAACATGACACCGTGGCACGCTATAACCAACTGCCGGAAGAAGAATCTATTTCATCACTCACAGCTCTCTATCCTGAGCTCCGCTTTCATCCTGTCTCTTCTCACGCCGGCATAGTGATCGGGGCGGGATGCGACATACCGGTCGGTGAGGAGCATAATACACGCTTCTGGAGTCACTCGTGTCCACACTCCCTGTCGGAATTTCCGCCCATGCCTACGGATGGATGTCGCAGGGAAGGAGTGATTATCGGAGCCGTGCCGCTACTTAAGGGTATCGCGAAGCTCGCAGGCATGAGATTCATCTCTCCACCGCACGCCACCGGAAACCTCGACACCGACTATTCCGAAAAATCAAGTGCCGCCATCGAAGCTCTCAAAAAATACGATATTGTTATCCTCCACATTGAAGCGTGCGACACAGCCTCTCACTTACGCGACTTCAACCTAAAAAAGGATGCTATCGAAAAAATCGACCGGCACGTAGTGCATCCCATCTTGGAGTTTGCAAAGGATTATGTAGAGCCTACTGCAATAGCTCTGCTTCCGGATCATCGTGCTTTATGGGAAACGGGGAAACACAATGACTCTCCGGTACCGGTCATTATCTATGACCCTTGCCTGTCGCCCGACAACGTGACAGCTTATTCCGAAAAGGAAGCCTCAAAGGGAACAATACGCAACTTGAATCCTCTATATCGATTGTATGGAAAAGTCTAAGTCCAAAGTGATACTTATCACCGGAGGTCAACGTTCCGGAAAGAGTACCTTGTCCGAACGACTGGCTCTCGAATATTCTGACAGTCCGGTGTATATCGCCACAGCTCAAGTGCGCGATAATGAATTTGAAGAGAGGGTGCGTCTGCATCGCCGGAGACGCGGTCCGCAATGGACCACGTTCGAGGAGACTCTCCGTCCGGATAGTCTGAATCTCACCGGCCGCACGGTTCTTCTTGATTGCGTCACCATGTGGGCCACGAATATGTTCTTTCATCTTCAGGAGGATACAAGAGCTGCTCTCGAAAAGCTTAAATTTTATTTCGACACTTTAGTCTCCCGGCCGGGCGTCTATATCTTAGTCAGTAATGAAATAGGCTCAGGCGGAATAGCTCCCAATGCCATGCAAAGGGCCTTTACAGATCTCCAGGGTTGGTTTAACCAATATATCGCAGCCCGGGCTGATGAAGTTTACCTCACTGTAGCCGGTATCCCCATGAAACTCAAATAACCCAATCATACCTTTTTACGACAAGTTCAAACAGTAAATCGCTCACTACCATGAACTTCAATATCACTACTCCCTCTCGCGAGATTGAACCTCTTCTTACGGAGAAAATCGACTTTCTCACCAAACCGAAGGGCTCTTTAGGAAAGCTTGAGACCCTTGCACGCCGCATAGGCCTTATCCAACAGACCCTGACTCCGAGACTCTCCAATCCACATAATATTCTATTCGCCGCCGACCACGGCATCATTGAAGAGGGCGTGAGTGTGTCGCCTAAAGATGTGACATGGCAGCAGCTGGCCCACTTTTCACATGGAGGAGCCGGCATCAATTTTCTCTGTAATCAGCACGGATTCCGGCTGACACTGGTGGATGCGGGTGTAGATTATGATATTCCGGAGGGAAAAGGCATCATTGACCGCAAAATCAGAAAATCCACCCGTAATTTCCTCCACGAACCGGCAATGACCCGTGACGAATTCCATCTGGCCATAGAACGTGGTGCCGGAATAGTGGAAGATGTGGCGGCAACCGGATGTAATGTGGTAAGCTTCGGCGAGATGGGAAGCGGCAACACGTCCTCTTCATCAATGTGGATGCACTTCTTCACCGGCATTCCTCTTGCCGACTGCGTTGGAGCCGGTGCCGGCCTTGACTCTCCGGGCATACGTCATAAGCTTGACGTCCTGACCCGAGCAGCCGCCAATTACGCGGGTGACGGTTCTCCGGAGGATATAATGTCCTGGTTTGGCGGTTATGAGATGGTAATGGCTGTGGGAGGCATGCTCAAAGCGGCTGAACTCGGCATGGTGATTATTGTCGACGGCTTCATCATGACTTCCTGCATATTGGCAGCCTCGAAGCTATATCCTGAAGTTCTGGAATACACCATATTCGGTCATCAGGGAGATGAATCCGGGCATAAAAAGATGCTTGAAGCCTTGGATGCCGATCCTATTCTCCACCTCGGGCTGCGTCTTGGAGAGGGTTCCGGAGCGGTCTGCGCTTATCCTATCATTGATTCTGCCGTCAGAATGATCAATGAGATGGACGATTTCGCATCCGTCGGCGTAATAAAATATTTCTGACAAGCAGCTACTTAGACACCAACTCACGATATATGTTCAGAACCCTGCTCGCTTCATTCAGCTTCTTCACCCGCCTGCCCTTCTGGCGACCTGCAGACATCCCGGCGCAATGCTATGCGCGAGTCGTGGAGTTCTGGCCTGCCGTAGGTTGGCTCACAGGAGGAGTGACAGCATTAGTGCTGCTCCTCCTGCTGAAAATCCTGCCTATCCCTGTTGCCGTTATAGGAGCATACGTCTGCAGACTGATTCTCACCGGCGCACTGCACGAAGATGGACTGGCCGATTTTATAGACGGCATGGGGGGAGGCCGCTCCCGCGACCGCATACTCGAGATTATGAAAGACTCTCACATCGGTTCCTACGGTGTCATCGGACTGATATGCTATTACGGCATTCTGATTTGCTGCGTCGCGTCTCTTCCCGTCTCCCTAATGCCTGTCATAGTCTTTGCCGCCGACCCGTGGGGAAAGTTCTGCGGCGAACTGATAGTGAAGGCACTCCCTTACGCACGTAATAAGGAGAATGCTAAAAACAAGACGGTCTATTTGCAGATTTCCACCTCTATCCTGCTACTCGGAGCTGTCGTGGCGGGCCTCCCGGGTCTGCTTCTTCCCTACCTTTTTTGGCTTTCTCTAATTCCTCCGCTACTCACATCTTTATCTCTTGTCATCTGGATGAAGAAACGCATCGGAGGATATACGGGCGACTGCTGCGGTGCCGTCTTCTTATGCTGTGAACTTGCTTACATTCTCTCAGCCACCATAATCTCCGGATTGATATGAAAGTTACTCTCATTCGACACACATCTGTCAACGTCGCTCCCGGCACATGCTACGGACACACGGACGTGCCGCTCAACGACACCTTTGAAGAGGAGGCCCGCACTGTGGCTCAACGATTGGAATCATCCCCATTCTCCGACGAATCTTTCGACGCGGTCTACACCAGTCCACTCTCCCGGTGCAGACGTCTTGCAAAGTGGTGTGGTTATCCTCAGGCGGAAATCGAGGACTCTCTTAAGGAACTGAATTTCGGCCGGTGGGAAATGCAGCGGTTTGAGGAAATATCAGATCCGGAGTTACAGTTATGGTTTGACGACTGGTTTTCTTTCCCGGCGGGAGGAGGCGAATCAATGGCTGATCAATATGAGAGGGTCAAAGCTTTTCTCAACCGTTGCGCCTCCGAAGGAAAAGAAAATATACTCCTCTTCACTCATGGAGGTGTCATTCTTTGCGCTTTATTGCTCGTAGAGAGAATAGCACTCGATCACCTCTTCGACAGTCTTCCCCCATACGGTGATATCATCAGAATAAACTACCCGTCATAACCGAGACAACAGCAGTCAGGACAACCGCCCATATCTCGACGCATACACAGATAATCACGGAAGGCATCAAATCCGAAGCATCTATTTCCCGGAGGTTGCTCCCTATATAAGGCTTGACAACTGCTTGTCCGAAATAATCGTGCGTACCTCCGAAGCGACAGTCGAGAATCCCGGCCAAGGCCGCTTCCGGATAGCCGGAATTCGGACTGGCATGGCAACGGCCATAACGTCTGACGAAGCTGCCTAAAGACCACTTGCCTGACAATAATATCATAAGAGCCGCCGTCAGGCGCGCCGGAATAAAATTGGCGGCATCGTCTATCCGCGCGGCCACACACCCGAACTCCCGATAGCGTTCGTTGCGATAGCCGATCATTGAGTCAAGCGTATTTATCATCTTATAGGCCATCATGCCGGGCAGGCCGGCCACCATATACCAAAACAGCGGAGCCACGACGCCGTCACTAAGATTCTCGGCCAATGTCTCGAGCGCCGCTGTCCGGACTTCATTCATTGTCAACTCGCCGGTGTCGCGGCCTACAATTCGTCCTACCTGCCGCCGCCCGGCCTCAAGACTTTCGTCACACGCCTTAAACACACCTCTCACCTCGCGGACAAGAGTCGTGCCCGCAAGACAATAAAACACCCCGATTGTTCCCAGACATATACGGACCACAGGCTTCGGACTTACAAAATACATCACTCCCCAGGTCAGTATAAAGACCGTCAGAATCAGTCCGCATGACGTGATTTCGCCCTTAAACATCCGGTGATTACCCCTGTTCAGCTTATGCTCAAGGGATGAAATAATCTTTCCGAATCCCACCACGGGATGTGGCAACCATGCGGGATCTGCAAAAATCCGGTCGAGCACCCAGCCTCCAATCAGGGGTACTACCGAATATAGCCATCCGCCCCATAGAATATTCATCCAAGTATCCATTCCCTTATTCCTTTTAGAAGTAAGTCATTGGCAGCTTCATCCTGCGCCGCCACACGAAAATAGCCGCTGCCCAGCCCCTCGAAATTGGAGGCATCCCGAATCAGGATATTCTTCTCCGCCACAAGATATTCCTTAAGATCCGAGGCCTTACGCCCTTCGGGCAACCGGCATAAGATGAAATTGCAATCGGTCTCTGACGTGCTTATCCCCATCTCCCTAAATCCTTCCGCAATACGCATAATCTCCGCGTGAAGCCATTCCTTTCTTATCGGATAGTCCCCGGAATGATCAAGCAGATAGGAAGCTCCGGATATGGCCGGCGAACTCACCGCCCACGGCAACCCGTGGGAACGTATCGCCTCGCATATTTCTTCGGAGGCTGTGAGATATCCCACTCTCAGACCGGGCACCGAATACCTCTTCGTCAAAGAGCTCAGCAAAATAATATTCCGATGACTCAACGCCTCTTCCACTGTCAATACGGGGACAACCGAATAATCGGAATATGCCTGGTCCACGACTATCCATGCCGAGGGCATTCTCTCTGCCAGGCAGAGCAATTCCCGTTTATCCCACGTCTTCCCGGTAGGATTATTGGGATTGCAGAGCCATACGAGATCGGACTCTTCCGGGACTCCTTCAATGGCGTCGAAAAATGAGACCGAGTGATCATGAAGCGCGCAGGCATCCTGATATTCTCTGAATGTCGGACGGCACACCGCCGACCGTCCCCCATGATGAATGAGGGCTATACGGTAAACGGCATCAGTGGCACCGCTCGTCACGACTATATTCTCGCGCGAGCAGCCCAAGATACCGCCAAGTTTGTTCTCGAGCGAGAGGGGCCACGGTTCGGGATAGCTCCCGATACATGGCAATTCGCGTCTCAACTCATACAGCAGGCCGTCATGATTTCTGTCGGATATGATATTAGTGCTGAAATTATGCGCCACTTTTCCTTTGTAGCGGTACAGGTCATCGCCGTGTCCCTCAATCATAATTCATGATTTTATAAAGCCATTGCATATCAATACACTCTCTCAGCTTATCGGCAAGCATATCGTACTGTCTTTCTCTGTAATGCGAAAGTGACTCGCGATCGCACTCCAGGGGTAGGGAGCGGGCCTCCAGATATGGTTGCAACAGCATATCCACCACACGCGGATTATCAAGAATACCATGCATATACGTACCCCACACCCTTTCAGAAACCCGGCAACCCTCACCACTTCCATCCTCTCGCAGAAACATACTTGAACATCCCTCGCCCAGGACAGTGGCTCCTACATGTATCTCGTATCCATCAAGCGGCTTATCCTCTCCCGGAAGGCGGACGCTGCTTCTCGTGAGGGTCTTATCCCGGTTAAGTGTTGTTCTGACCGGGAGCAGCCCGAGTCCTTCCACCTCGCTTATATCCCCCTCCACTCCGTAAGGATCTGAAATACTTTGACCCAACATCTGATACCCCCCGCATATCCCGGCCACAGTCACCCCTCGTCCGGGAGCGTCAAGTATCACTTTGTCGCATCCGCGTTCGCAAATCGTTCTTAAATCGGAGATTGTATTTTTAGAGCCGGGAAGCAATATCACGTCGGCTTTCTCAAGTTCCTCCGGTTCATGGCTGAAGTAGAGATGAACCCGGCTGTCACGTGAGAGAAAATCGAAATCCGTGAAATTAGACATCTGCGGCACATCCACCACGGCTACATTGACCACCTCTCCCTTCACGGCGCTTCTTGAATATTTCTCCTTCGACAGAGAATCTTCCTCCTCTATGTCTATGTCATGAAAAAAAGGAACGACTCCAAGCACAGGAACACCGCAAAGGTTCTCAAGCATACTGCGCCCCTCACGGAATAAATCAATATCCCCTCTGAATTTATTGATGATAACTCCTTTTATTCTCTTGCGATAGTGTTCCGGAAGAAGCATTATCGAGCCATATATCTGAGCAAAAACTCCTCCACGGTTGATATCACCGACAAGTATCACAGCCGCATCGGCGGCTTCGGCCATCGGCATATTCACAAAGTCCCTGTCAAGAAGATTAATCTCAGCCACACTGCCAGCGCCTTCCATGACAATGGGGTTAAATCCGGCGGAAAGTGTCCTGAAGGCTTTTATCGCAGTCTCTTTCAGAGGAAGCTGACTGCGGATATTAAAGTATTCACTCGCCTCCCGGTCACCGGCAGGACGGCCGTTGACTATGACCTGTGCCCTCTTCTGTCCCGACGGCTTCAATAGCACCGGATTCATCTCCACCATACATTCCAGTCCCGCCGCTGCCGCTTGCACAGCCTGTGCCCTTCCTATTTCGAGTCCGTCGGGTGTGACGTAGGAATTCAAAGCCATATTCTGGGCCTTGAAGGGAGCCGGGGAATATCCGTCCTGAAGAAAGATACGGCATAACCCGGCCACGAGCAGACTCTTACCGACATCACTGCCGGTGCCCCCCAACATTATCGGTCGCAATCTTTTCACTTCAATTATAAATAGCTGTTCAAATGAAAACGATATGATAAAAGTCAAGATAGGCAGCGCATATCTCGCATATTATGCGTTTAATTTGACCGGCTACTTACCTTTTATCCACTTTAAATAACCCATCCGTATGATCGAATATTATGCCCTCCCTGACGAAGTATCTTTCGAGATCGCCCGACTCTGTCAGTTCACGGTGAGTTCCGGTTCTGATTCCATATTTCTTATCTATCAACCATATCACGTCGGAGAGTTGCAACGCGAGGTCAAGGTCGTGGGTCGACATGAATATGGTCTTGTCTTGCTTGTGTGCAAGCGAATATAGGAGAAGCATTATCTCCACCTTGCTCGGATAGTCGAGAAAAGCGGTGGGCTCATCCAGAAAAATCACAGGAGTGGCCTGTGCGAGTGCCTTAGCAATCATCGTCTTCTGCCGCTCTCCGTCACTGAGTGTCTGCACCTGCCTGTGGCGGAGTGTCTCTATCCCCGTGAGGCTGATAGCCTCCTCCACAGCTTCATGATCCGATGCGTCCATACGTCCCCAGAAACCGGTATAGGGAGTCCTTCCGAGTGACACGAGAGTCTCGACATCCATATTCTCAAGCATAGGCTTCTCCGTCAATACCACACTCATAGCCTTGGCAAGCTCTTTCGGATTGTAGGAGCGCAATGACCGCCCGGCTATCTTCACATCTCCACCCAATGGTTTCTGAAAGCCCGCCAATGTGCGCAACAATGTGGATTTTCCGGCTCCATTCGGACCAAGCAGACAGACAAACTGTCCGCTGTAGAGGGTCGCGTCCAGACCGCGTGTCACCTCCACACGCTCACGCCCGGCCTCATATCCGGTCGTGAGATTCTCGGTCTTTATACTTGCTTTCCGATTCATCTCGATTTCCTTGTCAGACGTTCCTTGAATATTACGTAAAGAATGACGGGGACGCCTATCAGCGGGGTCACTCCGTTGAGGGGCAACATGATGTTCCGCGGCAGTATGCAAAGAAGATTGCAGAGCAGCCCTATTCCCCCTCCGGTCACTATACATGCCGGTATGATTAAGCGATGGTCAGCCACTCTGAATATCATTCTCACGATGTGCGGCACTGCAAGCCCGATGAAAGAGACAGGTCCGCAGAAAGCCGTCACGACCGCAGTCAGCAGCCCCGTGGCCAAAAGCAAAATATTTCGCACCCACATCATATTGACTCCGAGGTTATGGGCATAGTTCTCGCCGAGGAGAATCACGTTCAGCGGTTTGGCAAGCAGTATCGCCATAAGCAGCCCGGCACACACTGTGGCCGCGAAAACAGGCAACTGCCCGAGTGAGACACCGTTGAAGTTTCCCATCCCCCAGGCCACATAGCCATGCACCCCTTCGGCTGTGGAGAGATAATTGAGAATTGTGATCACGGAGGAGGTGAGATAACCCACCATGACACCGGTAATAAGCAACATAAGATCATTCTTAAGCCACACGGAGAACAGGAGAAGGAGAGCCATGATTGCGAGACTGCCCAGGAAGGCTCCGAGCAGCACAGCCAGATATCCTCCCCATGTGTATCCGGCCAGAGATATGGACCCTCCGAGGAAAAGTATGACGAACGCCACACCCAGACTTGCTCCGGATGTAATGCCAAGTATCGACGGCCCGGCAAGCGGATTTCTGAAAGCCGTCTGCAGCATCAGTCCGGCCACTGTCAGTCCGGCCCCGGCCAGCAGGGCCGTAATGGCCTGGGGCAGACGGCTTCCTATCACTATAAACCGTAAGGGGCCTTCGGCATCCCCTCCTCTGAAGAGGATGTCGTTGACCGTTTCAATAGGAATGTCAACCGACCCTATGTAGATGTTAAGTACAAACAACACTCCTGTCAGGAGCAGCGTGACGGCGAATCTTATTGTAGTCATTTCAGCCGATGGTAATAAAGGAGCTGTCCGTTTTCCTCCAATTCCGGATGCATGGCCGTAATCATATCATGCAACAGTCGATCCGGATGAAAGGGAGTCTCCTCATAAAAATTCACATACCGGGTGTTGCATCCGTAGACGTTTCCATCCCTATAGGCCTTGAAGCGGGAATTGACCGGCGAATCCGACGCGAGTTCCGACATACTTTTATCCGTCTCCTGATTATATCTCACAAACCATATATCGGCATCATGAGCCTCCCCGAGCACTTTCTCAGGAGCAAGAGCCACACTCCCGCTCTGCGAAAATCCGGAGAAGGGGTTGACACCGCCCGCATCCTCGATCAGACGTCCCATGGTAGACTTCCCGGCCGGCACGTTCCACACCTGTCCGTATCTCTGGTCAATGATTACTTTCGGTTTTGTCTTTGCTCCGGCTGCAAGCTCCTTCAGTCTCAGATATTCCTTCTCTGTGGATGCAAAAAGACTCTCTGACCTTTCTCTTACCCCGAAAAGAAGCCCGTAGAATCGTATCCACTCCGCCCGGCCTAACGGGGATGTCTCCATATAGTCGGCACATTCTATTATCGGTATGCCCAGCTCACCGACCTTGGCATATTTATCGTTGTTCTCGAAGGGAGAAAGCAATATCGCCTGTGGACGCAGTTTTATTATATTCTCTAAATCGGGCGCAGTGCTTATCCCGCAGTCGATTATCCTGCCGGACTCTATTCTTTTCCTTATTTCAGAATCATTGATATATTCGGAATTGCATACACCCCCTATGGCGTCGATCGCTCCCAATTCGGCGATAAGGCCATTATGCACAGTGGAATAGACCAATGCCTTATCCACCGGAATGCGTATCATCGTGCCCTCCGGCAGATTTTGGGGCACCACACTGTCACGCGGCACGAGAATATACCGCTGCAGGGTTCTTACAGTGTCCCAGGGATTACGCACCGTCACCTCCGTATACCCCTCATGCTCATTGATTGTGAGATGCTCGGAATAACGCATCTCTATCGGCTTACCCCCGGTCGCTGTCTGACCGGAATGGCTCCCCCCGCATGAAGCGAGGAAAGCCACACAAGTCATTGCCGTGACTGCGATATAGATCGCAATCCTATTCATATAGTTCCGACTTGGGAACAGTCTCATTTAACAGTGGTTTTGTGAATGAATGTCACTCCTAATGCCCCCACTCCACACTCGATACGGTTCTTGAAATTACCGTCCTTATCGTAGATGTTGGCATAGCAGGGTTCGCGATACTGGCTGTAGCCGGCCTCGCTGAGCGTATATGACAGAATCACGATGTCGCCACTCACGGGGTCGGCTGCCACACAGCTGGGACTATCCACCCAGGAGTCGGTGCCGGACGTCTGTTTGGCTATCACGCCGGTCTTCTCGAGTGTATTCACATCATAAACATTGAAACCCATTTTCTCACGGGGTTCGCCGTAGACGGCATTGATGACATAAAGCTTGTTGCCGTTTATGGCCATATAGTTGCCGGGGGCGACATCCTTAACGTCACTACCCACAATCTTCTTCACCATACTGGGCACATCGGCATAATTACCCTTGCAGATCACGAATACATCTGTGCCGTTGGACACGATGTCGGTAGGATTCATCACTTTGGAGATGTCCTTTATCTTTGTCTGCGAGAAGGAAGCCAGGTCAATGATTGATATCGAACAGTCGGCATATCCGTTCTTTGAGTTGTATCCGTCGGAATTGGCCACATAGAGTTTGCCGCCGGCCACAGCCATCTGCTCGGTGTTGGGATCTGTCTTCAGTGTTTTCTCTATCTCCAGAGTGGCTGTGTCAATCTGACATACATAGCCGGAGAACATGGAGGCATATACCTTACCGTTGGCACTTGCAAGCGCACGCGGGCCTGTGGCATCACCTGTTGGTTTGATGGAGTCCTTGATCTTGAGTGTGACGGGATCCACGACCCAGATCAGATTGGAGCTATTCACCGGGATATACATCTTGGAACCATACACTATGGCGGGTTGCGCTCCCTCGCCGAGAGCCACACCGTTGGCATTCATGAAAGCATCCTGAAGTGCGGGAGTAGCTGTGGAGGTGGAATAGTCGTATGAAGTGATGGAGGAGGGAATCTTTCCCGACATATTGCCGCTATTGATGGTGTAGAAACCGCTGAGGGTCTCTACTGTCGTGATTTCCGGACCCTCGTTATCATCACTGCATGACGCCATACATCCGGCCATAAGCATGGCCGACAGAAGATAAGCAATCTTTTTCATCTTGTCTTTTTGTCTGTTTTTTATATTTCTTGAATAAATCATGTCTCTATTTGTCAGAGTGAAAATCCGGCTGTCAATCTGAAGGATCTTCCGGGCATCGGATAGGAAGCCACTATCTCGTATTGACAGTCGAAGATATTGAGTACATCTAATCTCAGATTCACCTTATGGGTTCTCACCGTCAGTTCTCTCATCAATGACACTCCCGTCTCCACATATCCTTTTACCCGACTTACGGGGAGATTGGAGTTTGTGCCGTAACGTTCGCCACATCCGGTGAGTTTCGCCACTATATCCACCCAGGGATTCTGCCATGTCAGAGAGGCGGCTCCGGAATGCACCGGTGTATATGCCACCTGCTTGTTATAATCCGGATCGCTCTTGGCCGTGCGTGGCTGCACTCTCTGCCAACTGTAACTACCGGTCAGAACAAGGGTCTGCCGCCGCGCAAGGCTGAAAGTGGCATCAAGGGTCAGATCAGCTCCTATAGCTCTCACTTTCTCAAGATTCATCATTGTCCAGACAAACATATTCATCGGTATGCCTACAATCTTGTCATGCACCCTGTTATAGAATACGTCGCCGGTGACTGCCAGCATCGTCAGCGGTCCGGTCTTGCCTCGCTGCCATGTCGCGCCGAGGTTCCACTGGTCGGTGGTCTCCGGTTTCAGGGCTATGCTTCCGAGTCTGTAGTAGTAGCTCTCATTGAATGTCGGCATTCTGAATATATTCTTATAGGAAGCTCTCAGGAAGAAGAGCCGTCCCGAGAAGGGTTGCACGGCAACACTCAGAGAGGGCGACATCTTTCTGCGGTCGGCCGCGCTCTCCCCGGCCTTAACGTCATTAAGATATATGGAATAGAGCAGCCTTCCCGTAAGCTGCACTCTCTCACATTTGAAATTGACCGAGAGTGCCTGCAACAGCGAATTGCGGGATGGGCCGACGGTCGTAGGGTCATTGCTCGTGAGATTGTTGTAGAAATAATCAATCGCATAACTTACAGAAAGACTCTTTATCGGATTGAAGAGGGCGGCTCCAGCCACATACATCTCCCTCTGTATATAGCTCTCATTCTGAAACCCGGCGGAGTATTTGCCGTCTACTTCATGATAGAAAGTGGCATCCCAGTTGAACTTCGATGTCACGCGGAATTTCCATTTATCCACAGATGCGTCAGTATATGTGAGCTGACCGAAAAAATTTCTGTCATGAAGAGTATCATCAGCCGTGGGATTATATAGCACCACCGGCCCGGGTAACTGACGGTCGTTGTCGTAATAATACACCTTTCCGTTCAGTATTCTAAAAGATGCAGGCATCCAACTGAAGTTCAGTTCTCCGTGGCCTGAACTCATGCGGCTGTTCTGTCTCTTCTCTCGTGTGACCTGAATGCCGTTGCGCAGAGTATAGGGATAGTCGTTCTTTCCGTAAGTATACTCCCCTACCGCCGAAAATGAGAATCTCCGGTTGAGTGCCTTTCCCACCTTTATATAAGGATTCACAAGCCCGAAGGAACCTACCCGCAACTGTCCGGAAAAGTGCCATATCGAATCGGCCGTGGCGGGCACCGACCCGGTGTTGACCACCACTGTGGCTGCCGAGGCGGAGGCACGGGCGGAGGTGAATATATCGTTGTTGTCGCCAACGATGAGTGTCAGGTCGTCGACATTATCAAGCGAATACCTTCCCAAATCTATTTGNCCGCTCNGGGCGTCGCTGAGTGCCACTCCGTCATATATCACTCCGGTGTGATTACTNCCGAGACCGCGCGCCGACACAGTCTTCATACCTCCGGCTCCGCCATAATCGCGGATATTGAGACCCGGCATCCTATGGAGCGCATCGGTGAGGTCGGTGACTCCCATACTCCTCATCTTCTCTTCATCGAGACGGAATAGCGGGGAGGTGCTGATCACATCCTCTTTCACACGTGTGGTCACGACCTCAAGTTCTCCAAGATCGGAATATAGCGAATCGGGCTGCTCTCCCATCGCGGGAAAACAACCTGCCGCAAGGAGAAGACATATTCCCCCGCCTTGACGCAGTATGTCGGGAATCGGGTGTATCATGATATGCGCTCTTTTCCTCGAAAGAGATAGTTACATATTTCGTTATATTCCAAATCATTATTCGGAATTGACGCAAAACGGCAGGTCTTCGGACTCATTCGGCCTCCGGCNCGCCTTCCCATCCCAATTGCCTTGAGACAGTGGCNTATATTATATTGCCTGAGACTCTGTTGACTGAACTTACCGCAGCGGGACTGTCCGGGATTTTCACCCGGTTCCCTTTTAATGGCTCTGTCGCCAACCGTTTCGCCCGCAAATTTAGTAATTAAATTTTTTACGAAAAAATAATGCCGTTTTTTTTGTCAGTTCAATTTATAATACTACTTTTGCAGTGTACTATTTCACTAATACACTAAATCCAAATATGAATATCTCTGTCAACCACCTGTCTTTCAGGTATTCAAGGAAGCGGCCTCTGGTTCTTGAAGACTTCTCAGTTAGTCTGGANGCAGGCAGTATATACGGACTGCTGGGGCCCAACGGCGCCGGAAAATCGACGTTGCTCTATCTGATCGCGGGATTTCTCACCCCCTCCTCCGGCGATGTGAGCTATTGCAACGTGAATACAAGGCTGCGTCTCCCGTCCGTTGTCGCCGACATATTTCTCGTGCCGGAGGAAGTGGATCTTCCCGGAGTCGGTCTTGAGGAATATATCAAACTGCAGGCTTCCTTCTATCCTCATTTCAGCCCNGACACACTCTCCCGATGTTTGGAANCCTTCGGGATCTCTGTCCCGGGGAAGCTCAATTCGCTCTCTATGGGNCAGAAAAAGAAGGTGTTCCTGAGCTTTGCACTCGCCTGCCACACTCCGGTGCTCCTTCTTGACGAACCCACCAACGGTCTNGATATTCCCGGCAAGGCGGCTTTCCGGAGTCTGGTGGCTTCGGAGATGACTGACGACCGAACCATTATCATCTCCACACATCAGGTCCGCGATCTCGATCGTCTGCTNGACAGGGTGCTTATCATGGACNATCGGCAATTGATTCTCAACAGTTCTGTCTTCAATATCCAACGGAAAATCCGCTTTGCCCCCAATATCTATCCGTGTCCGGCGGATGCTCTATATGCAATCCCCTCGCCCGGAGGATTCGACGCCATGTATCTCAACACGGCCGACNCCCTTGAGGAGGAAACTGAAGTGAATCTCGAACTTCTCTTTGACTTCGCCCTCCGAGACCGCCGGCATCTCTCTGAAATTTTCAGCGGAAACAATGACTGATAACTCTGACCTCAAACTATATTATGAAAACTGACANCACTCTNTCGGGACAGACCTTCCGCTTCTCCCGGTTCGCAGTCTGCTTCCGTCGCTATCTCNGCTTTAACTGTCGCCGTCTACTGCTGCTCGCCGGCGGAATCCTTGCCTCTTTTTTGATCATATCGATCTTTCAGCTGCTTATGCTGTATGAGGAAATTCAGGAATATGGACCCGATCAGCTCTCCCCTCTATTCTTCTGGGGCAGCAACGCCGATATTCTTTCTTTCGTCGTCCCTTTCATTGCCACTGTGGGNGGCTCGCTCATGTATTCCTCTATGAATACACGTCAGAATCGCCTCACGGAACTATCTCTGCCGGCTTCGCAGTTTGAAAAGTTTCTCACTTNTTTCATCATCTATCTGCCATTGCTTCTCTGTGTGACTTTCCTNCTCTTCTGGATAAGCGACGCCCTCAAGGTGCTGGCAGTAAGAATATTTACCACTACCGCTTCNGGACTACACACTATGTCTCTATGGAGAATGATAAGATTCTACGGAGGAGAGAACTGGACGGATTATCAGACAACAACAACACTGACGATATACACNGTCATTCTTTCAGGCAATGCTCTTTTCGCCCTCGGAAGTATCGTGTTTCAGAAATACAGCTATCTCAAGTCTTATTGCTTCATTTTCATACTGCAGTCTGCAATGATGATTCTGGCAATCAGTTCTTACATTCTCCTCTTCCCGTATGGCAACACTACGTTCAGGTATGCCAATCTCTCTTACCCNGCTATTTGCTGGATAATAACCATCACCGGACTTGTGGCTACTGTTGGATTGCAACTACTTGCCTACTTACGTTTCAAGGAGTCTGAATACATCAGCCGGTGGTGATGAGCAATTCTTTTTCTTGNCAACTTGGTTTATATATGTTTAAGGAAAACAGCAAGGCTATATATCTNCAGATAGCCGACAGAATATGTGATGATATTCTCGGTAATACCCTCAAGGCAGCCGACCGACTCCCCTCTGTGAGAGAGTATGCCGCCACAGTGCAGGTGAATCCAAACACAATGATGCGAACCTACGAATGGCTCTCGGCCCGCTCTATTATCTTCAATCGCCGCGGCATCGGATATTTTGTGGCCGATGATGCCGCCGACCGCGTGAAGGAGTTGCGTCGGGAAGAATTGCTNGGCAACGAACTGACGGAAATATTCCGACAGCTTGAACTACTCGGCATTACTCCCGATGAATTATGTGACAAGTATAAGAAATATCTAAGTAGCAACGAAAAAAAATGAAAAAGACAAGTTTCATTATTCTCGGTCTCTGTGCTCTCGCACTTATTGCTTCGGCGGTGGCTCCGGCGGTGATGTTTGATAAGATCGACATAAAATTNAATATCCTCAAAGCCTCGGGCGAGCCGGTAAAAATTGAGACTGATATGTTCGTGAGTCTCAGTGTCACCGGCACAAAAAATGTGAATCCCGACGAGAATATTACTAATANCACCAGGNGGAACAATGCTCTGATTGTAAAAATACATGAGAGTGATTCGGTGGTGAGACCGTGTATAATCATGGATAAGANCTGGGCGGACAATCTTATTATCCGCAAAGATCCCAACGGTCTGAATATCGACATCGACCTTCATTCTCTCAGGACGGATTCGCAGTATGAGGAGACAGTAAGAACTCTCTATGATGAGAAAAATCGTGTATTGGCCGATATTATCATCCCGCGTGATATGCTCCACACTCTCCGCNACAGNGACGTTTTCTTNGATNTNTCCGATTTCACCAATTCTTCGCTCACCCTNTATCCCGGACAGGCGTTCAATATCAGAAATTCCGTTTTCGGNGAGCTGNNNACNTCCTCNCTTTAGAATCTCTCTCCCCTNCTNACGGNAACNNTATNAAANGAAAGAGCTATANGTNTCAGNNNGNNACNTATAGCTCTATTNNTTTCATCTNNCCCCGGAGGNNGGGGATANATGAGNNTCTTANANCTTAAGGTTGGCNGCNTTCTTGCTGGCGGGGTCACAAGTGAGCCCCACACCGAGTTTCTTAAATATCTTCTGGTCTACTTCTCCGAGCATCACTGTGCTGTGCACCTCGCAACCGCGCAATTCGGGAAGTTTCTCAAGCGCGCGACGGGCCTGTTCATCGGTGGTGCTCANCACTGAGAGTGCCACGAGTACTTCATCCGTATGCAGACGCGGATTAGCACTGCGAAGATAGCTGGTCTTAGTGTGCTGAATCGGCTCGATCATAGCCTGNGGAATAAGCTTCACATCATGATNGATACCGGCGAGATGCTTGATGGAGTTCAATATCAGNGCCGCACTCGGNCCTAAAAGATCTGANGTGGCCGCAGTGATGATGGTGCCNTCCGAGAGCTCTATCGCCGAGCAAGGNCGTCCCTCGGTCTCAGCTCTGTCTCTGGCGGCCTGCACNGGNCGNCGGAAAGAGGTGTCGATCTTGGCCTGCTTGAAGAGAAGGGCTATCTTATTCACCTCGGAGTCGTTGCCTTCTCCCTGGGCAAGACGGTTGAGGGCGGTGAAGTAGCGTCTCACTATCTCATTCTTGGAAGCATTCGCGCACGCATCGTCATCGCTGATGCAGAAGCCCACCATGTTCACACCCATATCGGTAGGCGATTTGTAAGGNCTATGGCCATATATACCCTCGAAAAGAGCATTCAGCACCGGGAATATCTCTATGTCGCGGTTATAGTTGATGGCTGTCTTGCCGTATGCCTCGAGATGGAAAGGATCGATCATGTTGATATCGTTGAGGTCGGCGGTGGCCGCCTCGTAGGCGATATTCACGGGATGCTTCAGCGGAAGGTTCCACACGGGGAATGTCTCGAACTTGGCATATCCGGCCTCCACACCTCTCTTATGCTCATTATAGAGCTGGGAGAGACACACTGCCATCTTGCCGCTGCCGGGTCCGGGAGCGGTCACAATGACAAGGGGGCGGGTTGTCTCCACATAATCATTCTTTCCGAATCCCTCGTCAGAGGCAATCAGATCCACATTGTGGGGATACCCGTCAATCAGATAGTGTACGTAGGAAGGAATACCCATGCGCTTGAGTCGATCGCGGAAGGCATCGGCACTGCTTTGCCCGTTATAGTGGGTGATGACCACAGACCCCACATAGAAGCCGCGGTTCATGAACTCCTTGCGCAGGCGGAGCACATCCATGTCGTAGGTGATTCCGAGATCGGCGCGTATCTTGTTCTTCTCAATGTCAGCCGCGCTGATGACGATCACGATCTCTGCCTTGTCGGCAAGCTGCGAGAACATTCTGAGCTTGCTGTCAGGCTGGAAGCCGGGTAATACCCGACTCGCATGATGATCGTCGAAAAGTTTTCCACCAAGCTCCAGATAGAGCTTATTTCCAAACTCTGAGATTCTCTCCTTTATATGCTCGGATTGAATCTTCAGATACTTGTCATTGTCAAATCCGTATTTCATAACGGACTGCAAATTTAGCAATTTTTTGCTTATCCTCAAAGTTCTTTTTTCACCCCATATTCCTGATTGCTTATCCCAATCATCTGTATATCACCTTATTGACGATAAGTAGCTAAGAAAAATTAAAACGATACAATAACTAAGTGGCTTTGAAAATATCTTAATATGATATATGCGGCTAATTTTGGCCATCTTGACCTTGTCTCTCAGTCGCTTAGCTCGCTAAGCTCCTTCGCTCCGCGGCCAACCTGTCTCAAAATTATCGCGC
>JAAVFY010000025.1 GCA_014800515.1 Bacteroidales bacterium | reverse complement strand
CCCCTGATTAACAGTCAGGTGCTCTAACCAACTGAGCTACTGAAGCATTTTTTATTTTTGTGGCTTTTGCCACTGAAGTTGCTTTGTTGAGTTGTTTCCTCTCAAAAGCGTTGCAAAATTAGTACTTATTTTTTTATCTACCAAATTTTATGGAATTTTTTTTGTGAATAAAGTTGATATTTCTTGTATGTAAATTGTAACTGATTGTGAATTAGCACCTTGTAATAAGGTAGAATTTATGGCGTTTTTTTGCTGTACGATTAAAGATTGGCATGAGAGTAGGGTGGTTCTAAACACTTGACTGCAAATTGACGTTAACACGTTATATGATAATGATGCGTTTTGCTTATGAAAAAGATTAATTGCCTTGCAGCAGCTGCCGTGGCTATGGCGGCTCTTGCTGCTCCGGGTTTCACTTCGGATGCCTGTACACGCGTGATATATCAGGGGGAGGATTCTCTCTTTGTTGTGGGTCGGTCACTTGACTGGAAGACCCCTATCCCTACCAATCTCTATGTCTATCCCGCAGGCATGGCCAAAAAAGGTGATAACCGATCGGGATGTGTGGAGTGGACCTCAAAGTATGGTGCGGTCTATGCCGTAGGCTATGACGGGGGAGTGACCGAGGGCATGAATGAGAAGGGGCTCGTGGTTAATGGTCTTTTCTGCAAGGGCACTGTTTATAATTCTCCTGCCACCGACGGACGTCCTCCTATCTCGCTTGCGATGTTCGTGGCATGGATGCTCGATAATTTTGCTACTACTGACGAGGTGGTGGCAAAACTTAAGGAACATAATTTCCAGATCGGGGGCGCCACTTTCGATGGCGGCACTGTTTCAACTCTTCATTGGGGTATCACGGATGCTTCCGGCAAGACTGCCTATCTGGAGTTTGACAACGGAGAGGTCAAGATTTATGATCCCGGGGATATCAGAGCCATGACCAACGATCCTCAATGGCCGGCGATGTCGGCAATTATCAATTATTGGGATAAGATCGGCGGAGTCCACGCGCTTCCCGGCACAGTCTCCTCTCCTGATCGCTGCGTGAGGGCAAATTATTTCGCCCACCATGTCAGCAAGACTGCCGACACCGACCTTGCTGTCAGCATAGCACGTAGCNTCNTNGTCAATTCCAGTGTGCCNTACACGTATGAGATCGAGACGGAACCTAACGTCAGCTCGACTCAGTGGCGCAGCTATGCCGTGCCTGCCGCCGGCAGATATTATTTTGATATTGTGACCAATCCGGGTTACTATTATGTGGATCTGAACAAGTGCGACCTTTCCAAGAAGGGGAAAGTGCTGAAACTCGACACATCACACACTTCCGATCTTGTCAACGATGCTACGTCGCGTCTCAAACCGTCCGCACCATTCACTCCGATGTATTGACACTTGAATCTATAGCTTCTTCAAAGCCTCCAAGGGCCGCGAAGGGCGCGAATTGCGCGGCCCGTGCCTCCATTGGCATGGGCCGACGTTTTTTTGAGACATGATGCGGAAGGTCGATGATGTCTGAATAGTCTTTATTTTCATTCATGGTGTCCTCCTATCTGACGGTTGCGGTCGCGCTGCGTGGCCTCCTGGGCATAATTGAGTCCGCGCAATATGGCATTTTTACCAAATTTATCCTTTATTTTCAGGATGGCTTGTTGCGTACGGTGTTCCTTTTCAAGACGTTCGTTCTTCATTTTCTCCATGCGGCTTATCTCCTCCGCATCATCAAATATGGAGAGCTGCACCACTTTTCGGCGTCCCCGTTCCGAAGATTCCGGCATCAGCCGACACGCGCAAAGTGTGAGACGCCTTACGAGCAACGTGGGATTGACAATTCGCAGATAAAGGTTCTCCAGAGCCTCTGTAATCATACGGGTGCTGGAGACCGGTTCTTCAAGATTGACTGTGCCATGCGCATGAGCCGGCACCCTGCGTCCGTAATGATCCAGATGAATCGCCCCGTGATACGAGCTTCTCACCATCGGATTCGACAACGATTCGCGGTCATATCCCACAGTGAGAGTCAGCTGGTCGGTCACCACACGCTTCTCCACCATCTCAAGCGTCAGCGAATCAGCCATCTCTTTCATCACTGTCAGAGCCTGATCAGTGGTATAAGGTTCGTGAAGCACCTGCCCGCAACTAAGCGATCTTGTGGCAGGGCGATATGCCTTAACNTGCGCCATAGTCACCGGTTCCCAACCCCAGGCATGGTCAATGAGGAGTTCGGCATTGACGCCAAGCAGATGATATAGCAGCTCTTCATCCTTCACCGATTGGCGCGCTATGTCGCCCATGGTGAAAATATGATAGGGAGCCAGCCTTGACGCAATGCCATGGCCCACTCTCCAGAAATCAGTCAGTGGCGTATGGTTCCAAAGCTGTCTGCGGTAAGAAGTCTCATCCAGCTCGGCTATTCTCACTCCGTTGGCATCNGGCGGCATCTTCTTCGCTATTATGTCCATCGCTATCTTGCAGAGATACATNTTNGTCCCGATTCCGACAGTGGCCGTGATGCCGGTTTCGTCACGCACCTCGCGGATCATGGTCATGGCCAGTTCGCGGGCTGTCATACGGTAGGTGCGCAGATAAGAGGTCACATCGATAAACACCTCATCGATCGAGTAGACATGTATATCCTCCGGAGCCACATATCTGAGATACACCTGATAGATACGGGTGCTATAGTCCATATAAAGCGCCATCCTCGGAGGAGCCACAATGAAGTCTATATCCGTCATCTGATTAGNGCCCAGGACAGCCCCGGAGAAACTCTTCCCTCTGTGGCCCCGGCCTCTGTTTGCCTCTCTGACTCTTTCTATCACCTCAAACAGACGCGGCCTGCCCCCCGTGCCAAAAGCCTTGAGGGCAGGCGAGACGGCCAGACATATAGTCTTTGCCGTGCGCGAGGAGTCAGCCACGACGAGACACGCGTCAAGCGGGTCAAGACCGCGTTCCACACATTCCACGGAGGCATAGAACGACTTAAGATCGATCGCCACATACAAGTGTTCCTCCCCGCAGACTTCTGTCCACTGCGACATTACGCCAACAGCCGCTTTATTTCGCTCTGGAGCCTGTCAGCATTGACCGGTTTGGACACATAGCTGTTGAATCCATTCTCCATGATGCGCGTGCGATCTGACGAGAAGGCGTAGGCTGTCACAGCGATGATGGGCACAGATCCCGATGACTGACGTATCTGGCGCGTAGCCTCATAGCCATCCATCAGCGGCATATTGATATCCATCAGAATAAGATCGGGCTTATGCNCGNCATACATCTCCACAGCCTCACGCCCGTTCCAGGCATGAATGAGATCATATTCATCCTCAAGCATCGACGTGATGAGGAAATAGTTGCTCTCATTGTCTTCGGCTACAAGCAACGTATGGCGGTGGCGGCGTGCCGGTTCTGCCGGAGCAGCACTGAACTGCGGAGCCGGAGACGTTTCCTGTGCGCTCTCGACAGGCTTGACAGGAAGTGTGAACCAGAAGAGAGAACCCTTGCCGGTNCCGCCCGACTGCACGCCGATTTCACCGCCGAGATGGTCTACAATCTCTTTGCATATTGAGAGTCCCAGTCCGTTGCCGGGTTTCTCCTCATCCTGACGCCAATATCTCTCGAAAAGGTGCGACTGCTGTTCGGGAGCTATGCCGATGCCGGTGTCTCTGACATAGAAATAGATTGACTCCGGCCACACTTCATATCCGAAAGTGATGCTTCCCGCGGGAGTGAACTTGCAGGCATTGGTGATAAGATTGAGAAGCACCTGNGTGAGNCGTTCCGGATCGGTGATGATCCGACACTCGGCGGCCCCCATCACGGAGTTGAGTATTGTGCGCTGAGGCACTCTGAAATGCACGGTGCTCTCTATCGACTTCATCAACGGATTGAGATCCACTTCCGAATTGTGATCTTCAAGTCTGCCTTCCTTTTTCTTNGAGAGGTCGAGCACATCGTTGACGAGCTTGAGAAGCAGATGGTTATTAGTCTCGATCTGCTCCATATAGCGGCGTTTCTTCTCGCGGTCGTCAGTGTCATACATCAGACGCGAGAATCCGATAATTGCGTTGACCGGGGTGCGGATCTCGTGGCTCATATTGGCTATATAGGCCATATTGTCGATAGCCGATTCACAAGAGGAGCANTCGGAAATGGCTGCCACTACTGTGATCACCATACCCATTCCTTCCACATAATCTCCCCCTGCTATATACTTTTTATTACCACCCGTCGGGGTAGGGCAGAGAGCCTCCACCCAGCCGAAGCCTGATTTCCGGCGCATCGCATCGAGCAACGCTCNTCTTATCGCGGGCTGCGCCAGCACATCCGCACCTGCGTCTTCCCGGTTGCTGTATACTGTCTTTCCGTCAGGAGCCACCACTGCGATATACGCCTGCACATGGCTCAATATGTCGTTAGGTTTGATTTCCATAATTCTTGATCTTCTTTAGGTGTCTTAATTCGGATCGGTAGTCTCTGATTCCTGATTTACGGCTTCGTCAGGTGCCGGGCGCAATGGCAGAGTAAACCAGAACACCGAACCGCGGCCCGTGCCGGCCGATTCCGCGCCNATCGTGCCCCCGAGCCGCTCCACAATGCTTTTGCTGATCGAGAGTCCGAGTCCTGTGCCCTGTACAAAATTATTGAGCTTGGTGAAGCGGGTGAAGAGCTTGCCTAAATCCTCCTTGGCGATTCCCTTGCCGGTGTCGCGGACATAGAAATATATTTCATGCTCATGCATCTCGTAACCCAGTGTGATGAAACCTCTTTCGGTGAATTTCAGAGCATTAGTCAGCAGATTGATCGCCACCTGACTTAATCTGTCGGGGTCGGTCATGATTACACACTCCCTGGCTCCTAACACCAGGTTGAGCACCACACCCTTGGGTAGCCGGAAGCGCACGGTGCTCTCCGCCGATTGAAGAATGCTGTTGACGTCGGTCGGCTCGATGTGCATGTCAAGTGTGTTGGATTCCACCTTCGCCGTGTCAAGCACATCATTGATAAGCTTAAGAAGCAGCTCATTGTTATGCTCGATTATATCCACGAAGCGTGCCCGCTTTGCCGGGTCGGAAGTCTTGGCCAGCATTCCCGAGAAACCCACGATCGCGTTGAGCGGCGTGCGTATCTCATGACTCATATTGGCNAGGAAAGCCATCTTCAGCTTGTCAGACTCCATNGCCTTCTCCCTCGCCTCTATCAGCATAGCCTCTTTCTTCTTCTGGTCGGTTATGTCAATAGCGAATATGTCGAGTTCCTCAGTGCCTTTTTCTTTCCTGCTGTTGAGGCTGGCAAGAAATTCATAGTCAGTGTCAGTGCGGTCAAAATGATGCGAGAATCTAATGGTCTTGCCATTCTTCACCAGCTTCTCCACATGGTCGGAGATATATTTATTCTCGAATAGCTTTGAGGGGCTGTCGGGCAGACTGTTCTTCTTGAGGAGCGTCTCAAACATCTCGTTCCATCCATGATAGTTCAGGTCGGTGATGAGCCCCGCCGGATTGCGTTTCACAGTGGCTCTCGAATACCCGATAGGCATATTGCCCACCAAGGAATCGAGCGATCGCAGGAATTCGATATTGCGACGTTGATACACGAGGTAGATCACCGTGATGACCAGAATGGCGAACAACACCACTCCGGCGCAGATGATCGCGATATAGTGCTGCTCCCAGAGCGTCGGCGGTTTGTTGATGAACACCGTGTCCGCCGGACACGACGATTCCGGGATTTTGTTGCGCAGCAGTTTCTCATAGTTAATGATAGGGTAGGAGTGCTCCACCACCCTGAAGGGCACGTCCGACATGCGTCGTCCTGCAGTCAGTTCGTTAAGAGCCTCCGAGAGGTCTTCCTTGAATTCCTCCGGCGAAGGGAAGAACCCGCCTGTCAGACCGTAGCTGAAATAAGCGTAACGCAGTCCGAACACCGGCCGCTTCACGCCGTTGATCATGCGGGCATCGCCGGCCATGAGCATCGGATAGCCGTGAATCGTGATACGCTCATAGAACCATGTCGAGAGCAATATACCCATATTCACATCCTTATTGTTGAGATACTGCTGCAGCATCTTGCCGTTCTCGTCGCTCGCCACGAGCCATTCATACTTCATGTCCGGATATTTCTCCGCCAGATAGTCATGTATCTCATGATTCAGATGGCGGTTGAGATAGAGCGCATCGGCGATGAAGACAAGTTGATTCATGTTCGGAAACATCTCCTTCATCATGTCGATGGTCTGCTCATAGAGATTCGGAATCACGACGATAGAGAAATTATACTTTCCCTGCAGCTCCTTGAGCGGCCGCAATTCGCCACACCCCACTGCGCTCTCATCCTCGTAGGTGTAATAATAGTTTGTCGGACCATACTCTTCCGACTGACACACGAGCAGCATCGGCACATCACCCCATTCCTTCACGATCCTGTCGCGAAGGTTGAAGGCGAAATTGCCGACAAGCACCAGATAATCCGGACGCTTGCCGGTGTATCGTTCGAACAGGCCATCCTCCATGGTCTTGAAGTCGGCCTCGTTGTGGATAAGCGCATTGGTGAGATAGACCACCTCCGGAGCCATGAAGTCGTCTCTCTTCGATATGTCGGCCACAATCGGGCTGACTATCTCGGCCGACCAAGGTGCTCCGTCATGATATGAATTGATTATCAGCAGTCGCTTGCCTTCCTGCTCTTCCTGAGCCGACGCCCGATGGGTGAAGCCCCCGAAGAACAAGACCATGAGCAGGTTGAGAATCTTGAATTTCATGTCGTTTCACTTCTGTTGGATGAAGGATGAATCCTTCCCCCTCGCCGGGGTGGGGATTTCTCTCACAAAGGTAGGCATTTTTTTGCGTATGGACAAACGCTGAAAGCCAGCCGAGGCTCAGAGACCTTCTGCCAGCGCCACAGATGAAGTCTTCTCCGGATTCCACTTGTCGCGATATGAGGAATAGAAGAATATCTCGATCGTATGGCCGATCATGCGGGCAAGACGCAGGAAATATCCCATATAGATTGTATGGAAAATCAACAGGGCGCCCAGCCTCCTCTCCTGTCGCGCACGCTCCGAGACTGACTGCATCACTACGAAGGCGATTATCGAGAAGGAGAGTCTCAGCAACCATCCCACGAGAATCACATCCCATATCCTGTCAGCATTGCTCAGGAAGAGAGTGATGATATAGAAGAGCCAGATATAATTGAATATACAGTCGAAGATGATACAATCCAGATTGGAGAAGAAGTTGGAGAAGGAGAAGTTGCGGTTGCTCCAGAGTATGTCGCGATGTTTACGCACGCGGAAGCGTATCAGTGACTTCGACCATCTGAGTCGCTGAATGAAAAGTTTGCTCCATTTCGCCGGCACATTGGTCAGGCAGATCGCCTTATTGGCGAATCTCACCTTATATCCCGCTTTGCGTATTTTTTGCGTGATGTCACCGTCGAGACCGGGCCCGATGTCCCAGCCTCCGAGCTGGCGTATTGTNTCTGTCTCGAAAGCACCGAAAGCACCCGAGATGATATGGAAGATGCCGAGCATGTCGGTAGCCATACGCCCCACCTGGATGGTGCGCAGATACTCGAGAGCCTGCATCGAGGCACACATCGATTCATCGGCATTGCGCACCTTGATACACCCGCCCACGCCGCGCACGTCCCTGTCCATATAGAAAGGAAGCAGGATATTCTCTATGGCGTCCCTGTCCAGCGAACTGTCGGCGTCTATATGCACCAGATATTTGCCGGATGCGTGTTCCAGTCCGTAATTGGCAGCCGAGGCTTTGCCCCCGCGCTCGTTCATACGGAAGAAGTGCTTGATCAGGCCTGCCCGCTGCAGGTCCGCACATATCAGCGGAGTGGCGTCNTCCGAACCGTCGTCCACAATGATTATCTCGAAATTATTATACGTCTGCTCATGCAGCGACTCCAGCAGATGATAGAGATTCTTTCCCTCGTTCTTGCCCGGAGCCATGATAGTCACAAGAGGACGCTCCACAAACAAGGCTCTGCGAGCCTCCTCCTCCCGCGTCACGCGCCGGCGCCATGTGGCGCCATATTTCGTCACGGCTAATATGTCCGTGAGATAATAACGCGGAAACTCTATAAGCAGCAGAAACCAATATGTCGTAATCAGATAATCCCACGACAGATTGGCCGTGAAGCAGGCTATGATGCCATCGATTATTCCGAATATATAATCCATCCTTTCAGTTTCTCTCTTCCTCGATTCTCTTTATAAACTGCTCTACATCATCACCGGGATGATACGTATATGTGTCCACCATCTCAAACTGGAATCCGGAATGCAGCTGTTGATAGTCGCGGAGCTGTTCCTTTATCTCAAATTCCATGTCGGCCAGTGCTTTCGCCACTTCCCCCGTGGCCACACGGCAGAGGAAATAGTAATTATTGCCCCACATGGCCTGCTTATAGTTGAAGAAGCGTTGCATCGTCTTCACCACCGGAGGCACAGCTTCCTGGCTCGTCAAATCGTCCATGGCGGGATCAAAGATGTAGAATCGGCCCACAATCACCATGTCCTCGCCAAGAATGTCGCCACCCGTGAATTGACGCAGATAGGCTATGAAATCGGTCATCGATGAATAACCGTAGAATCCCGTGTGGCTCAGCGTGCGCTCCACATCATTGCTGGCGAAGGCCCGTATNCCTTCGGGAGTGAACTCATACTCCTCCACATCTACGGGTCTCAGTTCTTCCGGTCGCCAGGAGCGGCGGTCGTGGGTGCAGAGCGCCCTCATGTCAGGATACATGAAGGTATGTTCACATTGATTGCAGGTGTAGATCGACGACGGCCTGTCATAATCCACCCCGATATGGCGGAGTATACGTTTGCATTTCGGGCAGCGCAGGTCGCCGTCGCTCATATAAGTATGCTCCGGCGACACATTGGCGCAACGGAAGTGATGAAGCACCGGCTCCTCCTTGATGTCGCTGCTGCCACACTGCGGACAGGTCTCGAAGAAGAGNAGCTGGCTGCTGTGGCACGCCGGGCAGACATGGGTCTTGTCGATGAAGCGCGTACGCCTGATGTAGCCCAGCCGCAGAAGCTGGTTATGGAAGAACTCCCGCTCCTCAGCCTGCATATTCTGCTGCCCGGCAAACCAGAGAGTGTAGTAATAGAGCGACATATACCCCTCGCTCAGGCCCGGTGTGGGCTGGGAAGAGAAGGTGTAATGGCCACGTGATATGGCATAGCGGCACAGTCTCACCACCTCCTCGGCGTGAGTCACCACCGGCTGCGTGCCTAACAGAAAGTTGTGGCGACGCATTGTGGCATAAATATCTTCTATCGTGCGGGCCATGGAGTCGTCGCCGGGAGTGGTGGCATAGCCGTCCACAATCACTTCCGACTTTCCGAGCCAACCCATCAGACGCCGCGTCACGAAGCACGGTTTGAAACGGCATTTCTCTGACAGCAGCGGCGAGGCCAGACGGATAGCAAGCATATTGCGGTCCATGATACTGTCGATCACATTGATGAAGATAGCATCAAAATCCTCAAACTGCAGCTCCGGAGTGCTGTCTACATTGACCGGCTGGTTTATCACCAGTATGCGGTGTTGCAGCCGGTTGGTCGCTATATGNTANGGTGCGTCGTTATGTTGCTGTGTCATTTCTTTTTCTCCTCAGTTTGTTTCTGCGCTTTTATCTGCTCACGCTCTTTTTCAACTGACAGGCGGGCCACGCTGTCGGCCATGGGTAGAAGCTGGCCGTCCTTGGTCTCTACTTTCACTCCGNGGCCGGTCGTAAACCACATATAGTNGGGTTTGCCCGCCTTGTCAGGCTCGTCTTCCTTGCCGAAAACAGAGTAATTCTTGATTCTGACCTGAACAGGCATCCCCGATGCCAGAGCCCAGAGAGGCACCGTCTGCCCCTTGTCGATGGTGAGAATCGCTATCACGGCCGTATTCTTCTTCGAGAAATAGCTGCGGAGATTCTCGGGTATCATCTCGGTGCGGGTGCCGAGCACGCTGACCGACGCCATGAAGCTCACGTCATTGTTGACCACCACCTCGGCGCGCGAATTGTTGGTCACCTTGCTCATCTTGTCCACCGGCACGTATGCCACAATCTTTAGATTATTGGCCTCTAAATTGAGATGCTGCTTGCTCAGGATCTCCTCCTCTTTGAAGAATATCATGTGGACGGGAGCCTTCACATCTGTGATCAGGGCGGAGTCGCTCGCCAGACGATAGCTCACGGCGCGCCGCATACTTGCCGAACGCGCGTCATCATAGATCTGCGGCACCATCGAGCCGTCGGCCGAAGCCCTGCGACGGTCGAACACCACTTTGGTCTCCTCACGTGTCTGCTGAAGAGCATCGAGCTCCCCGTTGAGNGCCGCCAGGCGTGCNTCCGTCTCGCGCAACTCCCGCTCCAGATCAAGCTTATGCGAATTGCTGCTCAGACCCAGAGATATGTCATGAGCCTCGCGGGCTATCTGCTTTTTAAGCTCTTCTATCCTCACTTTGAGCACCTCTATCTGCTGGCGCATCGACTCATACTGCAACTTATAGTTGCGGCTGATAGCCACCATCGGCGGCTCTTCGTCGGGATTCGCATTATCCACCAGCATATCCAGCATATANTAGGAATAGAGCGTGTCGCCCGGAGTCACCAGATCACCGGTCTTCACATATACACTGTCCAGATATATATCAAACGGAGTTCTCACCCTGTTCGTATCCACACTCACATATCCGTCGAGTTGCGTATAATATATATGATGGCCGATATATAGAAACACTGATGCGAGCAAGGCTATCAGTATGACTACCGATATNATCTGCTGACGGTTGATCTTGCGCTTGCGTCGTTTGAGAATTTCCTCGATATTCTCTTTTTCTTCAAACGACCGATAGGTAAAGTTCTTCATTGTTTTCTGAATTATGGAAAAGAGGAGGGAGCGGGCTATTGTTTGTCGGCTTCATGGAAACGGCAGAAACGCAGAATCGTCTCATCGGGCAGAAGCGCCTGCAGGTCTGCTATGAGGCAGTCTCTGCGATATTGATAGTCGATCAGGCGTTCGAGACATGACATATACATCACGTATTCTCTCGCTCTCGCCAGCCGGTTATGTTCTCCCTTTCCGAGCCGATAGGCGTTGGTGCGCGTGTCGAGATATTTCTTCAGTTCCTCCATACGGCGCAACTCTGCGAGCGAGGCGCGGTCGAGCCGGCCTATCTCACCGACGATCAGTGCCGTCTTGTCGGCCACGAGGCGGCTCAGCCGCTCCGTCTCCGCCTCAAGCACCGCCCGCTGGCTGCGCAACGTTTTCTTTCGAAGCGAGGCCTTATTGTCAAGCGGGATCGTGAAGGCCACGCCTGCATCTATGTTGTAGGTGTCAGGTTCGCCTTTCCTGAAATAATTGGCATATCTCACGAAAGGAGCCACATTGAGAGCCGTCCACCATTTCACATTCTTCTCACGCTCCTCCAGCAGCTCCATACGCAGCTGCAGGACGCGCATATCTCCCTGCGATTCCGACACATGGCGCACGAGAGCCGCGGAGTCTACGCTGACTGTCGTGGCCTCCACTCCCGTGAGTGTTCTCGCCGCAGGATATTCNCCGTCAATCTCCGAGAGACGCCGCTCGGCGTCCATCCTTTCATTGAGGGTTTTTACAATTTCATCGCTGCTGATATTCTCAGTGGTCAGCAGATAATGCTGTGCGTCATCAAGAAGGCGCAGAAGCGCCACCCTGTGGNTGAGCACTCCCGCCATCAGACTGTCATAATGGACGGAAATCTCATTCCTGATGAGATATTCGTTTACGTCAATCCTTCCTTTTTCATATCCGGCCCGGGCAATTTTCTCCTCAAGCTCGGCTTCCCTTCTTCTTCCATCCTTCCCGAAAAGCGAACTCTGCAGAAACGCCCATCGGAGTTCCGCCTGAAACTTCGCCTTGTATAGACCCTGGCCGGTCTCGCCGGCCACATCGTCGATGCCGCCGTTGCCGGCCACGCGATAATATGCCTGTCCCGTGAGCGACAGCCCCGTGTTGCCATTGCCCTCCTCGATGACAGCCCGGGTGTTGGCCTTGAGAGCCTCGTCAAGACTCGGGCTTATAGTCGTAGTGGCGCGGGTTCCGAATCCGTCGATAGCTCCTGCCGTGCGTATGCCATGTTGATTTCCACCCGTGAAAATCAGAGAGTCCAGAGAGGCGAAACTACGGTCAAACCGACCGATGATATTTTCTCCGCTTCCGGCTGCGATAGATGCAGTCGCGCCCGCGGCAATACTTATCGCGATTCCCAGTCCGACCCAAAGATTTGTTAGCTTCCGCATTGTAATGTCAGGCGTTCGTTGTTTTTGATTAAGAGGGGAGGGATGTTGACCCTCCCCCCTGTTATAGTGCTGTTGTCAGGTTATATCACAAGAATTATTCTTTGATACAACGGATATTACATGCGATTGGCACTTCAGGCTGATAAACATTGATGTAAGATCCTTGCTCCTGAAGATTATTCGCATCAAAACGGAATTCCATGTAGTAATGGTTCATATCGTCCACCCAATAGAATCCGCTCAGCCAGCTGTCATCTCTGGATACTGTTACCTTAACCGCTCCGATAGATGTCACTGTCGAGTAGAGTGAACCCTGAGGGAGTGCTTTTACAAGCCACTGATAAGAGATTACACCCTGGCTGGTAAATTGGGCAAGGAGGAAGAAGGGCCGTATCATTCCGGCTGCCTTGAAATAGCGTGTCACTACGTTGGAATCCGTCCAATCCACGTCTGAAGNGGATGTTACAGTGGATGGAATTACAAGAGCGTCAATCTTGAGATATTGTGAGCTTGTGCCTTCTGTTACACGAGTCCATCTGATAGCATAACGGATGTCTCCATCTTCCTTAATTTCGGAGATTGTCGGGAAACTGCTTGTCTTACCTGATGCATAGGTGTGTCCTCCGGAAGGAAGAATTTTCTTCCAGTCAGCCAATTTAGGCAGACGGTAACCTTCAGGACAGGGTGTTTCATTACTATATCCGTTCTGTTTTGCACGCTCTGCCCAAGTCTGGGTATGCTGTTTTGCAGAATCGAAGATATATTCGCCTTTCCAATTAGCAAGATTGCTGTTGCCTGCGGCCAGGAAATGCTCCGGATAACTTGAAAGATTAGTTGAGGAAGTATACCATTTGGCTTTTTCGTTGTAACCGCTGCCGTTGTATACATTGGTTAAAGTTCTTGTATTGACAGTACCGTATAGGGAAGTATAAAAACTTCCGCCGGTCCAGTTGCTGTTCATTTTTGCTACTTCGATTTTGTCGTAATTTTGATTTACTTCAGAATAGCTTGTGAAGCTGTAATTACGGCCAAACTGATAGTAGGATCCTGCAATCTTGTAATTNCCGGTGAATACGCCTGTGGCGGATGCGCCTGAGCCACTACGCTTCAAATCACTCTCCGCCCATTTGGCAAGGGGATTCTTGGAATGGTCAACGGTCTCTGTTGTTTCTTCCTCTTTCATGGGTATCTGCACACCGCTGAAGGTTCCATTCTCGGCGCCCTCATCTTTTGTGAACGATGTGTAGTATTTCCCTGCTTCGATATTTGTGTCCTGATCGAAGTCGTAGGTATAAGTCTTACCATCGGCCTCGTTGGTGAACTTGAAGCTGAATTTGTATTTGTCCCTCGGAATTAAGGCTATATACACATCTTTGCCGACCTCTACATTAGTAACTTTCAATGGAGCTTTGTCAGTAGAGGTGGCCGGTTTTGCGGAGTTTAATTTCAACTCAAATGTACCTTTATTAACGGTGTTATAATACTCCTCGCCGGTGGTGACATTGGAGCCGTAGCCGTTGAGATCGGAAATCTCGAGCGTACCCTTTGAACCGGAAGGAAGTCCGGTAAGCGACAGACGGGCCAGTGCCATAGCGGGCTTCATTACCTCGTCTTTCACAACNGTTGACTCTGTGCCTTTCACGTTGATTGCTACCTTATTGTTAAGGATATTCATGCGTGAAAGTTCGTCAAGGCTTGCATATTCCTGTGAATGAAGATCCACGGTGAGAACCTTACGCGAGTACTTGTTGGTCGTAATCGTGAGGTTGGGATTGGTCTCCACATTGTCGTAGTACCAGAGGGCAAGTTCCTGTTCGCCATCGCCATCTACGTTCACTTCGCCGGAGAAGACGGCGGTTGACTCGTTGGCTCCCTCGATCAGACGAAGGGTTCCTACCTCTTCGCCTGTAGTGGCATTGTGTACGTGGAGATAGTCACCTTCCACCCATACGTCGGTCAGACCGCCTGTCTGTGTATTCTCCGTAAAAGCGGTACGTGTGCCGGCTCCGTCCCTCGCCACAGAGATTGTCAGGGCTACGGGTTTGCCTGTCGGCCGACTCTCTCCGTCCATGAGCTCCTCGGAAGAGCATGCCCAGAGTCCGAGCATACCCACCATGGAGAGCGCATATATCGATTTTTTTAAAATATTCATTGTCTGTTGTTTTTGTTGGTTTAAGGTTATTCAACCTTTCTTTGAATTATTCAGCCACTTCCTTTACGAGTCTTACCGCACAACCCAATGATCTGTTAACTCCGATTATTTGATAGATTTTGGGAGAGGCTGAAGTTCTGCCGTCAAATCGAAGATAGGTGGAGTTATACGATTGTCCTGCGGTAGAGGTCCAATAACATCCGTCTGTCTTTGTCATGGAGTCCATGGCTTTATGACCTGCCTGCGGAAGGAATACTATCAACCCGGCTTCCTCGAGTTTTTCAAACTGCGCGACACTCATCTTTATCTGGTCGCATTTGAAGCTTGTATTGCTTGTGATGGACAAGGCGTTCAGACTTGACGGACTTCCCAGATAGGTCACATTGCCGGCAAGCAACTCTTTCACTTTAGTGAGTTTCTCAGATGATGTGCCGGTCACGTTGAGTATGATGAGACCCGTAACATCTGTTTTTCCGTCAATGGCATTCTGGATTGTGGCTCCATAGACATAGTAGTCTTTGGAAAGTTCACTCCAGTCTTTCGAACTCAAGGTGAAGTAACGCTCATTGGAGGAATCATAAGATGTATTCGGATTCTCCTTCGTGGGATAAGCCTCCCCTCTTTTGTAGAGGTAATAAGCTTTGCCCCAGTCGAAACTCATGAACTGCACGCCATGTTCCCGGTCAAGGAAAGATCCTGTATAGCCCTGCCCGCTGTTTACGGTGGTGTTGTTGGTAGGGTAGTAGTAAGCCGCGTTCCCATAACTTTGAGTTGCGATCTGGCGCCAGAATGTGGGTGCCTGAGCAGTCTCGCCCGACTCTGCTTCATAAAGACCGGTGGTTCCGAAGCCGAACATATCTATCTCCTCCGGAGTCTTCTTGCCTGTGCCGTCGCTTCCGTTGGATAATGTCCAGCCTGCCTGACAGATAAACGAATATTGATTCTCCATCAGACTCCATTCTTCAGATACGGTGTTGTATTTGAGATTGGCTCTGGTGAAACGGAATTTTTTACCGTTTACCTCGAATACGGGACCTACCACATCTGCATCGGCCACAGGTTCCGGAGTCTGCACCTGCTCTTCAAGCATTACGGAAATCCCTTCGCCGGGGATACCGTCCGCCATGGTGGCATAATATTTCCCGGCTTCGAGATTTGTCGGTGCTGCGAAGGTATAGGTGTAGTGCTTGTCTCCGTCATTAAGATCGAAGGTAAGGAGATACTCTCCTGGAATGAAGGGCAGATATATATCAGCGTTGCTATTGCTTAGGTCGACATCGCTCACTTTATATCCATACGTCTCTCCGCAGAGAGTCTCACTGCCGTTAAGAGCGTAGGGGAGAAGATTGGTTCCTTCTCCATAACTGCTCACGGTAAGCGTTGCATTCTCCGATAGATTCTCAGGGATGCCGCTAAGCGAGAAGTGAGCCATGGCGAGACACGGATTCATTACTCCGTCGGCAGCCGCATACGCTTTCCCTTCTTCGCGGATGTCAAGCGTCACAGTCTGTTTCATCAGATCGGCACGCTTCAGATCAGCGAATGCTCCGCTTACGTTACGATCTTCATCGGTAGCGAAACCGGTGTGGAGTGTGACTGAACCATTCTCCGCGATATTGGCGGTGGTATAGGCTTTCCGGCTGTCGCCATTGTCCGCTCCAAGATAGATGACATGACACTTCGTGCCGTTGTCCACTCCGTCAAGTATGCCGGAAAATACACCTGTGTCGCTCCCTTCACCGCTCTCAAGCGTCAATACTCCCATGAGAAGACCGGATTCGCTGACTACGGTGAGACGGTCTCCTTCGGTCCATACACTTGCGAGCGAGGTTCCATCCTCCGAAGTAGTGAGCGAAGTGCGGGTGACATCCGAAGGACGCTTTGCAGTCAGGCTTACAGGAAGCGTTTTCCCTTCGAGACGGAGCTCTGCTCCTCCTTGAAGATCATCACTGCTGCATCCGGTCAGTGAAATGGCAACCGCGCCGAGTATAAATATTGATTTAGAGATTATTCTCATTTCAGTCGCTCAATTANATTAGCGATTTATAAGTCTTGATCTCAGAAGGAGCCTGCTTCGTAGCCGGGTGTTGTGACTGTAGGTTTGGCCTTTTCCTCCCACTTAGCCTTGATCTCGATTTTATCCATCTCTTTGGTGAAGGTGAACTTGGTGGCGGCGGTCACGTCGTTGCCGTTGTATTCCCAGCCGGTGAAGATGTAGCCGTCGCGTGCGGGAGCTGCGGGGAAGTTGAGGGTAGTGGTGTAGGGGGCTTTGCCTGTCACTGTCTCGGTCTTGAGGATTGTNCCGTCATAACCGTTGGTCCAGTTTGCTGTCCAGGTGTACTCCTTCTCTTTCCACTGCGCATAGAGTGTGGCGGAGGTTTCGGGATATGTGATTGTGAGTGTCTCTCCGGCTGCGTATGCCGTGCCTGTGCCGTCAGCCTCGGTGTTCCAGCCTGCAAGCTCCCAACCTTCTCTTGTGAAGAGGTCGTAGGTCTGCACCTTGAAGTCGGCGGATCCTACACGTGCCTTCGTATATACTTTGCTGAGGTCGTCAGTAGGTTCGTAGTTGGGGTGATAAGTGAGTGTGAAGGTCTGCTCATCGTCGCGTCCGTCCTCATGCTTCATCTCGACTACGATGGGGTCGCCGTCGGTGTTGGCAGTGTAGTATGTAGCGGCTACAAACTTACCGCCCTTCACTCCGTTGAACTCCTCGTTCTCACCCATGCGTACAGTGAACTGCAGCTGCACTTCAGCGGGGAAGAGGCTCACATAGAAGTCGTTGGTCTCGGGAGTGACGGTGATTTCGTCACCCTTCACGAAGGTGTATTTTGCTGTCTGCGGGTTGAGAGTGGCAGTGGTGTAGAGGTCGCCCTCGGCTGCCGAGATGGTCACGGTCTTGCCGTTGAGGTCGAGTTCCTCACCGTTATACTTGAGGATGAAACGTCCGTAGGCGAAATGGCGGTCGAAGTTGAGAACGCCGAGATTGCCACCCTCCACTTTCTGATAGCTTTCAGTCGCGATCAGGATGTCGTCATCTGCGAAATCATTGTAGCTGCCGTTCTGGCTGGAGAAATTGAGTTTGATATCGTCAGCCTTCACGAGCTTGGTGTCAGCATCGAAAGCGGTCTTCATCTCGTGCTTGCCGAGATAATAGAAGTTGATGGTGATGGGAGCGTCAGCCGGCACAGTAAGCTGCCCGGCGAAAGCACACTTTGTGGGATCGGCTTTCACCTCAGAGACAGTGAGCATACCGAGGTATGTGCCGTTCTCGGCATTGACCGCTTTGATCACATCGTTCTTTTCCCACNTGAACTTCAGGATTTCGCCCTCAGGAGTGAGAGTTGTACGGGTGCCGGCGGGGAGCACGGCATCAATAGTGACATCAACGAGTTTCTCATTGAGGACTGTCTGTCCGGNCGAAAGGGGTTCGTCGCTGCTGCAGGAAGTCAGACCCATTCCCATGCAGAGGGGAGCGGCGAGCAGGAGGCCGAAAATTTTTTTCTTCATAATGATTGTTAGCCTTATTAGCTTTTGAGGTGTGAGTTTTTATGTGGAATGGAAATTACGGCAGGAAACGTCTATTATATATGAATTATAATATATGTGTCCTGCCGTATTCAGTCAGAGGGTGATTCCGGTGGAATCACTCGTTTAGTCCGTAGCGTAAATTTGTAGTAAGGAGAGAAGATGATGTGTCAGAGTGTTCGAGAGTCCGGTTAGAGACGGCCGCCGCCGATGTCGCTGCCGCTGCCTTCCGGCTCGGTGGGCTTCTCAGGCTCCTGTCCGCCCCCCTGCTCGCCGCCGGCGAAAGCGTTGGTGACCCAGATAGCGTAGAGAGTCACTTCCTTCTCGCCGTTAGTAGCTGTGAAGGTGTCACCGGGCTTGATCGGAGTCCATACGCCGGCCTCGATCCATGTGATTTGGGCGTCTTTGTCAAGCGACCATCCGATGAATTCCTCGCGCTCCTTGTCGGTGGCGGGTGTCATGGAAGGAAGCTTCACAGAGGCCACGTCGCTCTTGATGGTGGCGGGGATACCGGTCACGTTCTCACCTGCGGGACGGTTGCCCACGAAGTTGATGATCAGAGCATACTCGTGAGCCTTCCATACGGGATAGAGAGTAGTGTCCTTGGAGATCTCGATAGTGTCGCCGGGCTTGTGTGTTGCGGCGGTTGCACCCTCGGTCTCAGCCCAACCGAGGAAATCCTTATCCTCTTCAGTCGGCACTGTGGTGGGGATAGTGAATGTGGCGCTTTCGCCTACTTCCACTTCCTGAGTCTGATTGCTGTTGATAGCGGGAATCGAGAGAGTCACGGGAGCGAACTCCTTCGGGGCGGCGTTCTCATCGAGGCTGAATACGAATACTCCGCTCTGGCCGGCAGCCACGAAGATAAGACCCGTCTGAGGCTCTACTGCCACAAAGTTGTTGGACTGAGCGGCGGTGTCAGCCTGATAGCCGATGGCGTTGCCGTTCTCGTCATACTCCTTCACTTCGTAAGCGAAGAGCTTGAGATCTTCACCGTTGAATTTCTCATACACACGCAGTCCGGCACCGGTGGCTGCATATACATATTTGCTGTCTGCGGTGACGGCCGTAGTGTTTGTGCCGTTCTGCCATACGGGTTCGTTGCCACCGTTCTCGGCATATACACGCAGACCGTTCTCGTTGTTGGAGCCCAGACCGCCGCCTACATATATGTAGCCGCCGTCAAGCGCCATGGTGTGCTTGCCGTAGTGGCGGGCCTTCTCTCCGGTGAGAGCTGCCCAGGTGCCATTGGCGGGATCGTAGGTCTCTGCATACTTCTCGGCGGAAGTGAGCGGAGCGCCCAGCGTGCGGGGAGCTGCGGGGTTGTTGAGAGAGATGAGATATGACTCTGTGTCGTTGGTGCCGAGCACATAGTCACCGGCGATATACTTGCCGCCGAAGTTGTCAGAGTAGGCCACCACTGCCTCGAATTCTGTTTCGGGAGTGAAGTTGGCCGGCATCTTGTATACGCCGCCGGCATAGCCTGTCACAGCATAGATGTCGCTGCCCTGAAGAGCCACTGCGTTGGCAGCGGCGCCCGGGATGCCGATGGTATCCATAGCCTCCGACCCGATGGCCAGACGGCCTACGACTGCTCCGTTGTTGTAGCAGGTCATGGGGATATAGAGGTTGCCGCCATTGACCACCACATTATTGAATTTTGCTGTCGGAGCGTAGAGCGTGCTGGTGATGATGTCGGCAGCACGACCCTCCTGGATGGCGGCGATGCTGAGCTGATCCAGAGCTCCGCCCCACTGATCGGCGGGTGTCTGAGCCTGATGGTTGGAATGCCAGCTCACGTAGGCATTGCCTCCGGAGAAAGAGATGCCGGTAGCCGACCAGTTGTGCTCGGCTGCTGTGCTCACGGGAGCGATACGGGCCACGAGCTTCAGTCTGTCGGCCTTCACGCCGCGTGTCTCCGCACCGGTGACAGATGCGCGGCCTGCCTGATTGGACAGGGCGTTAAGTTTTAGTTGATTGCTTGAGGAGATGGTGCCATTCCCCTCATTTGTGATGTCGTCAGAACAAGAGGCGAACATCATTGCCGACATAGCGGCGAGAAAGAGGTACTTTTTCATCCTATTTAAGTTAGTGTTGTTATTGAGTGCAAAATTACAATATTTTTCTTATCCGCGCAATTTCTGATATTCAACTAACAGCCTTATTTTAAAAAGGTTCACTTCGATTAAGAAATTTTTGCCGCTGCCTTACTATTGCTTTTCTTGCATTGAAAGGGCGGATTATCGGTAGAGGACTTAAAAATGTTACATTATGCTATGTGTCGGAGTGATAAAGGCGATTTAAATCGTTGCCTTAAAACTCAAATGTTAAAACGACTTTTTATAGCTGATATTTTATGGCTTTACGCTATGAAAAAACAACCCGGCTTTCGCAGGGCGGAAGCCGGGTTGTTTCTTATCAGTATATCAGGGATTATCTCACCCCGAATTTCTTGGTAGCGGTNTTGCCGGATGAGGTCACGCGTACGATATACTCACCGGGTACATAAGTGTTTGAATCAACCGATTCAATGTAATCAACGCCGCCGTTGACAGACTTACGGCTGATGATCTTGCCGTCGAGGTCGATGACAAAGATTTCAGTCGCTTCCGGATTGTTGAAGCAGATCTCCACACCGCCGTTCTTGACCTTGATCCAGTTGGCGGGGGTGGAATCACCGATAGACTCAACCGACGAACGGTCGAGGCTCTTGATCTTGCAGGTAGCGGATACTTCGCCGCAAGTTGCGGTGATTGTAGCTGTGCCTTCGGCTATTGCAGTCACAACGCCTTCCTCGGATACGGTAGCCACTTTCTCATCGCTGGAAGTCCATACTACGGTCTTGTCAGTGGCGTTCTCGGGTCCTACGGTGGCTGTCAGAGTGACTGTGTCACCGATATTGTCAAGTGTAGCCTCAGTCATGTTGAGTGTGATCGAGGTGGCGGGTACAGCCTTGACAGTCACTTCGCAGGTAGCGGANGCGTCGCCGCAAGTGACAGTGATAGTGGCGGTGCCTTCAGCTACGGCGGTCACGACGCCGTCGACTACGGTAGCCACCTCTTCGTCGCTTGAAGTCCAGACGAGAGTCTTGTCGGTAGTGTTTTCAGGCTCTACGGTAGCGGTCAGAGTGAACGTGTCGCCGATGGAAAGTTCCATGGCAGTCTCGTCCAGAACCACAGCGGATGCCATGACAGGCTCTACGGTCACAACACATGTAGCGGTTGCGTCGCCGCAGGCTACAGTGATAGTGGCGGTGCCTTCAGCTACGGCGGTCACGACGCCGTCGACTACGGTAGCCACCTCTTCATCGCTTGAAGTCCAGACGAGAGTCTTATCGGTAGTGTTTTCCGGATCTACTGTAGCGGTCAGAGTAAACGTGTCGCCGATGGTGAGTTTCTTGGCTGTCTCGCTCAGAACCACGGCAGATGCCATGACAGGCTCTACGGTCACAACACATGTTGCGGAAACATCGCCGCTTGTCGCAGTGATGGTGGCGGTGCCAAGAGCAACAGCTGTCACCACACCTTCCTCGGAAACAGTTGCTACTGTCTCATCGCTTGATGTCCATGTAAGAGTCTTGTCGGTGGCGTTGTCCGGGCCCACGGTAGCCATGATTGCGGTTGTGGTGCCGAGGGCGAGAGAAATCTCGTCAACGTCAAATTCAATCACGCTTACGGGCACAGGCTTGACAGTCACTTCACATGTGGCCGTGATGTCGCCGCATGCTACGGTGATGACGGCGTCACCTTCGGCGATACCGGTAAGCACACCGTCTTCTACGGTGACAACATTCTCATCGCTTGAAGTCCAGACGAGAGTCTTGTCGGTAGTGTCGTCGGGCTCAACCACAGCGGTAAGTGTGAGCTGCTCATCTATGAAGAGGGCAGTTTCGGTTACATTGAGGATGATGCCGGTTGCCTCGACGGGTTCGACAGTCACTTCACATACACCCTGGACATCGCCGCAAGTAGCGACGATTTGGGCGTTGCCAAGTCCTACTGCTGTCACGACACCGTCTGCGACGGTTGCCACACTCTCATCGTTAGTAGACCATACGATGGTCTTGTCGGTGGTGTTGGCAGGGCCGACAACGGCTGTGAGTGTGCCGNTCTTACCGATGGTAAGGGTCATGGAAGATGCATTGAGGCTTACGCTTGAAGCCGGTACAGGCATTACTTCCACGTTGCAAGTTGCAGTGACGTCGCCGTTGGCGGCGGTGATGATGGCGGAGCCGACGGCTACACCTGTCACTACACCATTTTCGACAGTTGCCACAGTCTCATCGCTTGAAGTCCAGATGAGAGTCTTGTCGGTAGCATTGTCCGGACTCACGGTGGCGCTGATGGTAGTAGTTTCGCCTATCTTGATAGATGTCTCGGTTACATTGAATGAAATCGAGGTTACAAGTATGGGCTTCACAGTCACATAGCATGAGCCTTTGACAGCACCGCAGGTAGCGGTGATCACAACCTTTCCGGGAGCGACGGCAGTTACCTCGCCTTCCTCGGATACTGTAGCCACCTTCTCATCGCTGGAAGTCCATACGAGAGTCTTGTCGGTGGTGTTGGCGGGATCGATAGTTGCAGTGAGAGTGAATGTATCCTCTACGTATACTTCCTTTTCAGTCTCGCTGAGTACTACGGCAGAAGCAAGTATGGGATTGACAGTCACTTCGCATGTGCCTTCGACGTCGCCGCAGGCAGCAGTGATCACAGCNTTGCCGGGAGCGACGGCGGTCACTACGCCATTCGCTACAGTAGCTACGTTCTCATCGCTGGAAGTCCAGACGAGAGTCTTGTCGGTAGTGTTGGCAGGCTCGATAGTTGCAGTCAGGGTGAGTGTCTCCTCAACGAGCATTTCCTTGGAAGTCTCGCTGAGCACCACACCTGTGGCGAGAACCGGATTGACAGTAACCTCGCAGGTTGCGGATACAAGACCGCAGGAAGCGGTGATAGTCGCAGTACCTACAGACACCGCTGTCACAGTGCCGTCCTCACCGACGGTGGCTACTCCGGCGTTGTCGGATTCGTATACCACTGTCTTGTCGGTAGTGTTGGCCGGAGCCACGGTAGTCTCAAGCTGGGAGGTCTGGCCTACGAACAGAGTCAATTCAGTGTTATTGAGAGTTACTGAAGAAGCCAACACAGGCTGAACGGTAACCTTGCATTCGGCGGTTGCATCGCCGCAGGAAGCAGTGATAGTGACGGGGCCACCCACAGCCACAGCGGAAATAGTGCCGTCTTCGGCAACAGCAACGATGCTGTCGTCAGATGAAGTCCAAGTGATAGTGGCGTCGGTAGTGTCCTCAGGAGTTACGACGGGAGCGAATTTGAATGTATCCTTACCGTCCTCACCGAAAATCAGGACTACCTCTTCGCGACCGAGTTCGATCTTCTCGGCTACAACGGGTATAACTTTGACTTCACATTTGCCTGCAACGGTATTCTCCTTATTGAGAGTATCTGTCCAAGTAGCGGAAATCTCAACATCACCTTCCTTGAGACCGTTGATAGTGACGGTGCCGTCCTCGCCGACAGTGACTGTGGCTACAGTCTCGTCGCTGGAAGTCCATACGAGGGCGGGATATGTGACGTTGGAGGGTTCGATTGCAGCAGAAAGAGTCTGCGGGCGACCGATATAGAGTTCGGTCTCGCCGGGAGTTACCACAACGCTCTCGGCAGCCACGGGATTAACCGTGATCTTGCTTTCACCGGTAAGGGTGTTGGTAGCGTCGGTAGTGTCGGTCCATGTAGCGGTGATGGTTACTTCGCCGTCGGCTACAGCCACTACGTGACCGTTCTCGTCGACAGTAGCGATCTTCTCATCGCTGGATGTCCATGTTACTGCGGGATGGGTAGTGTGCGCGGGTTCGATTACGGCTGTAAGGTCGAGATCCNCGCCGATGATCAGAGTTGCCTCAACAGGATTTACGGCAACGCCGGTAGCGGGTACGGGAGCCACTTTCACCTTGATGGTGGCTGACACCTCATTGCCCTCCTCATCCTTTTCGGCGCATGTCACTATAATCTCAGCCTCGCCCTCGCCGACGGCTTCATAATTACCGTCCTCGTCGACAGTGACGATCTTGTCATTGCTTGAGGTCCAGGTATATGCCGGATTGGTGGTGTCGGCGGGATAGACAGTGGCGGTGAGTGTATCCTTAGCACCGAGAAGCACTGCAAGTTCCTTCGGCTCGATAGTCACACTCTCGGGAAGGATGGGATCTACTGTGATCTCCACAGTGGCCACGATGGTCTCGTCGGCCGCTGATTTCGCAGTGACAGTGGCTTTGCCGAGGGCAGCGCCCTTCACTGTGACTTTGCCGTCGGGCACTTCATCTCCCTCTTCGGCTACGGCAGCAGCATCGGAAAGGAGTTCCACAACCGAAGTATCGGAAGACTCCCAGATCACCTGCTTGTCGGTAGCGTCGGCCGGAGCAATTGTGGCAGTCAGGTCAAATGTTGATCCGATCTTGATTGTCGTAGCGCCCTGGTTGATGCTGATACCCTCCACAAGAATTGGCATCGCATNGATGTTCTTGAATGCACTCCATGTGGCGGATGCATTATAAGCCTCAGCTCCGCGTCCGGGGACATGGAGGATGGCATTTTCATAATCCGCTTCGGAGAATGTGCCTTCAGCGATATTCAGAGGCTCGACTGCGCTCAGATAGATATCAGTGAAGTTTGTGGCATCAAAAGCACCGGCAACGTATGACGTATTTTCCTGTGCGAGCAGTTTCAGCACTGTGGCGCCACATGCGTAGAAGGCACTTTTTCCAATATTGGCGACATTCTCTCCCACTGTAAGTGTTCCGGTGAGACCTGTCAGATTGAGAAAGGCACTTTCTGCGATACTCGTCACACTATTGGGAATAGTCAGATCTCCGGTAAAACCTTTGTTACCTGCAAATGCGCTGGTTCCGATAGTCTGGAGTGTTTCCGGCAGAGTGAGTTCTCCGACAAATGAATTATTTTGGAACGCCGTGTTTCCTATGGTAATAAGGTTGGCGGGGAGTGTCAGGCTTCCGTCAAACTTACAGTTGTAGAACGCTGCGTTAGGAATGACGGTCAGTGCGTCAGGTAGCGACAGGTCTCCTGTGAATTTACAACCTGAGAATGCGCTCGTTCCCAGCGTCTCGAGGCCCGTGCCTAAAGTAAGGGTGCCGTTAAGTCCGGAACAGCCGGAGAATGCACTCACTCCGATCTCTTTCACCGAGTCAGGGAATGTCAGGTCGCCGGAAAGCTTTGTGAGTTGTTGAAAAGCTTGCGAGCCGATTGTTTCGAGTGTATTTCCAAAATCGACTGTCTCAAGACCCTTACATCCGTAGAAAGCCTTGGTTCCGATGGCAGTAACACCTCCGGACACTGAAAGGGAAGTAAGACCGGTGCAGCTCTCAAACGCTGAATCAGAGATTTTAGCTACGGTTCCGGGGATTACCAGTTCTCCTTCAAAGCCGGTTTTTCTAAACGCATATTTTCCGATGGTTGTGACAGATTCCGGAATTGTCAGGGTTCCTGCTAATTTGGTGCACCCGTCAAATGCGTAATCATCGATTGTAGCCACACCGTCTGTAATAACCAGAGTTTCGATACCGGTACAGCCTTTAAAGGCACTTGTCCCTATGGTCTGGACGCTTCCCGGTATTGTCAATGTGCCTGTCAGGAGTGTACACTTTTCGAAAGCGGATCCCTTAATGGTCACAACCCCTTCCGGAATTATAAGATTACCCTTGAGTTTGGAGGCGTCATAATCGAAATCCTGTATGGTGACCACGGTAAAGGTCATCTCTTCTTTACCGGCAGGCTGAAAGACAACGGTGGCGGGAATCGTCGGATTTACGACATCGTCGAGACTGGTATTGACTCCTCTTACTGTCGCTGTCTGGTTGCTGTCATCCAGATTATATATAAAATCGCCAATAGTGATTTTATTATGTATCGTGGCGGATGCCAACGACGGGATGATGAACAGACCTAACAGCGATAAATACCTTGCTATTTTCATAGTTGATATTTCGTATTATTAGATTAAAATTTTTTCTACCGATTGACTGCGGGTATGACCCCGGTAGATACAGTTAAGTGGAATCATGTCCGTCGGACATGATTCCAACTATATACTGTTTTTAGGCCATACCTAAAGTTATCGGAGTATGATTAATCCTCAAACGGGTCATTCGTGCTACCTTCGTCGAGTGAGACGGCATACTTCTGCGAGGTGAACTCAGTGGTGGAATCTGATTCTTCCCATCCGCGAACAAAGATTTCATCGAAACGGATCTTAGTGCCGATAATCGGGCGATACTCTAAGTCAATATGGTTGGAGTCATCGGCTCTGGAAGCCTTAACCGCATTCACATCGACATNTTCGTTGTTGTTCAAGAAGTCGTCGGCATAACCTTCCGCACCGGGAGCTACGAAACCGGCACCGTGGGTAAAGTCGATTTTATAGATAGTGGATGTGCCGGCCTTCCAACGCGACGCGATGGGGAACGCAGCCCAGGCGTAAGCATCGCCGTCGATTGTCTGAGTGATCTGTTCTACGCCCTTGGGGAAGGGATAATAAACTTCNCCCTGGCTATCGGTGATACGGATGAGAAGTGCGATATACGACACGCCTTCCTCAAACTTGAGTGTCTCATTGGTGCTGGAATCCNCCGTGCCTTCTGCATTCTCGTCAGATGAGGCTGACGTATATGTTGCCTGCTGGGGAATCATCAGGAAGCTGCCTACGCCTGTGTCGCCGTCCATAAGATCAGTGTCATCGGCTCCGATTTCTATGGGCGCGGGGAACTGATATGTGATGTCCGTCAGATCTCCATTGGTCTCCCAGAGGATAGCGTCGTTCTGCCAGCTTGCATCAGCCGCATCAATGGGATTTCCGTCCNCATCGACGATAGCTTTGGTTCTGAACTGGCCGTCGCCGTTGAGATAGATATTACCGAATCTCACACCGGCCACAGAGTAGTTGAAATTAGAATCCTCGTTCTTGGCTGCAGCCACATACACCTTTGTAAGGATGTGCTGGAAGTCAATACTGTTGTAATCGGATGACTCTGTGTAGCGGCCTACGCCTGCACCCACGATGAGATCCTGCTGTCTCTCGATGTCTTCATGTACGGCAAAGCCCTTGAAAACGATACCGCCGTCTAACGGAGTCTCGACATCATCACACTTGGCATTCGCCGGTGCGTATGCCGGCATGTAGAGCATGGAGTTGTCGTTGGGATAGTAGAGCGGATTCTCAGGGTAGAAGCGGTTGGGATAGTTGGTCTCCTTGGTGAATTGTGTCCACTCGAAATAGGGTGTCATCTCGGATATGATTCCGTCCTCAACATCCTCGGGAAGACCCTTGAGGCCGGCCACCATGAACTCGTTCAGCTCATCGGTGACGATGTCCATACCTCTGGTCGAGCCGGCCAGACGAGCGCGGAAGGAGATCTCTCCGGGCTCATGTTCACGCGTTGTACCGGGATTTATCACATCCTCGGAAGAGCAAGCTGTCAGTGCTAAGGCAGCAGCTCCGAACATTACAACTTTCTTCATCTTTTCGTGATTTAGGTTAATTATAATGATAGTGTTGTTAAAAATAGTTGGTTATTATTGTTTTTGTTGTTGTTTTCAATCAGAGGGCGCACCCACTGCGGATACGTTGTGTTTTGCAGGATCCGAGGGCGGGGTCACATTCCGATTTCTTCCGATGAGCCGGGTACCCATTCTCCCACGGTGGGCCGGAAACCGTCGCCGGTATCCATTTCCGGAAGAGTGAGTGACTGTAGCTCCAGCACCGGGTGAGGTTGTGACGATGAGTGGATGCGTTGGGTGACATCGTAGTTTTTCGCCCAGGAACTCCCGTCGGCAAGCACGGCNCATATCACAAGATAATGTGGAGTCTGCGCTTCGTCACTGCCTCTGCCACCGGAGGCNTGCGCCCCGCAATGACCGAACGTGATCATGCTTCCTTCCAGCGATCCGTCATCCAGAGGCCTCAGCTGCATGGATAGCGTCACCGGTTCGTCTCCCATGGCCTGACGTCCCGGATGGTACTCGCCGGCCAATCCTGAGATAGAGGCGCGCATGACAGTCAGACGGTTGTAATTTTTCGCCTCCTTGATCCTGACCGTGAACCGTTGCACGACAGATTCGACATNGAATCTGATTGTGGCGCGCGGCACTTCGATCGGAAGGTCGCTGTCGTCTGTCGGCACCTCCATCACCTCCAGAGCCCCGGCCCATATCTCGTCGGGACTGCCTGCCATACGCTCGTCCTGCGCTCCCGCAGCCACAGGCATCACTACCGAGGCATCACGAAGCTGCATCCCGAAATCGTAGAACGACCGCCGGCCCGACAAATTATATCCGCCTGCATCGGAATTATAGCATATCGCCATATACCGGCCCGGACGCAGATAGGCAAGCCCTCCTTCGAGGGTCTTGAAGTCGTAGATAGACACGCTTGTAGAGGTCTGTTCATTCTCCGGAAAGAAGTGTACTGTCATCTCCCGGGGGGGATCAACCGATGTGTCACCCCAGTCAAACTCCACTTTCACCGTGACGCCGTCAGTCACCGGCATATAATCGAGCGAATGATGAGTGCATCCTCCGGCTGTCATCATGACAGCCGACAGGGCCATAAGTCTCTTCACTCGCCGCACGGTTTTTGCAAGAGGTGAAGTCATGCTCCGCCTCCTTTCCGAGGAAGATTGAAGTTGGAGGGACCCAGCAGCCACACGAGTGACACCGCCGCCCGGGTGGGGCCGAACCAATGTTTCCTTACAGTGGACTGCCAGATATAAATGTCATCCTCGGTCCTGTAACGTTCCATCATTCCTCCGACATATCCTATTCCTATGGAGAAGTCNAGGTTAAGACGGCGCGCTATCGGGAGAGAGTAGCCATATTCCACTCCTGCGTTGAGCATGCATCTGTCCCAAAGGCTACCGGAGGGAAGCCCCCCCATATACCCTTTGTGATTCAGAATGAAATCAAAGGTGAAGGCTCCGACATACACTCCGGCATGGTGACCGGTGAGCGGTTTGGCCGACGCGGCGCGTCCGAACCAGCGGCGCGCTGTCAGGCTGCCTCCATATATGCGCCACATCAGGCTGCCGTATTCCTTACCCCACCAGGCATACATCCATTCTGCCTCTACCGAGAAATCTCTGCCGACGTAAAACTCGGCGGCGACTTGCGGCACAGCCAGCGCATCGCTGAGCAGGTTGGTCTTGACGGAGGCATGAAATCCTGATTTCCGGATGCCGGAAACATTCTCCGGGACAGCCGTTTCAGTTGGATCCGCAGATGCGTTAAACGATTGCAACCCTATCATACACAGCCAGATAATGCGCCAAAATCTTGACACATTATGAGGTGGATATATATGATGGGCTGTTCTGATCATAGTTGCATATCGGTTGTTCCAAAGTACAAAATTACAAAAAAATGTCGTAAGCATCAAGCTTGCCTAATTTTTTATTGTTGCCCGTCAAAACTTTTGAAGGGACAGCAAAGTCAGGGTAGATCTCCGGACAGGGGACAATGTTCCCTATAAAGATGATGGCGGTCTGACTTGTAGACGTTTCAAAGACTGAGGCCACGGACCTTTACTCGGTCAGCTCGAGACCCGAAATATTAAACGACACTTTTCATGTAATATTATATGCCGGGATGAAAAGACAAGGGAACACATTGTGCCCCCCTGTGTTTCATCCGTAAATTCGCCGCGTCCGTCTGCGCCGGCTGGCGGATTATGATATTGCTTTCTTGATTGTGTCCACGATATAACGGACGTCTTCGTCCGAGACATACGGGCCGGCGGGCAGACAGATTCCCGTGGCGAACAGCTCCTCGCTCACTCCGTTGACGTATGCGGGAGCATTCCTGTAGACCGGTTGTCGGTGCATAGGCTTCCAAAGCGGACGTGCCTCCACGTTGGCAGCGTCAAGCGCGATCCGGAGGGCCTCGACATTAGCGTTGGGCTGACAGTCGGTGACGGCGGTCGACACCGCATGAGTCACGCCTGCCGCGCCTCCCACGGCTCCGGTGATGACTTCCTTATAAGCATTTTCCTCCCCCCTGACGTGCAGCGACGGATCAAGCACAGCCGTACATAGCCAGAAGTTCGAATCGGCTTCAGGCCAGGGATTGCAGTGCATCTCTATTCCCTTCACATCCTTCAGCAGCTCACAATAAAGAGCCTGCACGTGGCGGTGGTGGGAGATATGCTCATCCAGAATTGTCATCTGTCCGCGCCCGATACCGGCGCAAATATTGCTCATGCGATAGTTATAACCTATAGCCTCATGCTGATAATAGGGATAGCTTTCGCGGGCCTGTGTGGCATACCATAAAATCTTGCGTGCCTTCTCGGCATCCGGACAGATAAGAGCACCTCCGCCCGATGTGGTGATCATCTTATTGCCGTTGAACGACAGCACACCGTATTCACCGAATGTGCCGAGAGCCTGCCCTGCGAAGGTAGAACCGAAACCCTCGGCGGCATCCTCGATCACAGGGATTTCATAACGGGCCGCCACCTCCATGATTCTGTCGACACGATACGGCATACCATAAAGGGCGACAGGAATGATAGCCTTCGGCTTGCGTCCCGTCTTCGCGATACGATCCTTGATAGCCTCCTCCAGCAATTCCGGATCCATATTCCACGACTCCCGTTCCGAATCGACGAACACCGGAGTAGCTCCCAGATAAGTGATAGGATGCGAAGAAGCGCAGAATGTGAACGACTGCACCAGCACCTCGTCGCCGGCTTCGACGCCACACGCGATCAGCGCCAGATGCACCGCCGCCGTCCCCGCGCTCAGACACACCACCTTCCGGTCCAAGGGAGGCTGCCCACCCTCACGCCGATTGACAAAACGCTCCAGATCGGCCTCGAAACCATTTACATTCGGACCCATCGGCACCACCCAGTTGTCGGCAAAAGCTTCTTCGATAAACTTCATCTCATTGCCGCTCATGTGGGCCAGACAAAGCAAGATCCTCTCTCTCATATATGATCTTAAAATTAGAAATTCAAAATAAGTAGCTAAGAACAATTAATAATATGATAGATGCGCGATAATTTTGAGTCAGGTTGGCCGCGGAGCGAAGGAGGTTAGCGGGCTAAGCGACTGATTGATAAGGTCAAGAAGGCCAAAATTAGCCGCATATATCATATTAAGATACTTTCAAAGCTACAGAGTTATTATATCGTTTAATTTAATTTAGCTACTTAATTATTCCCCCTCCCTCCGGTTGCGAACGTCAATCTCCGGCACCCGAACCGGCCGATTCAGCAATGATTGACATCAAAGAATGCCTCATACTCAAGCAACAGATTCCAATAATTGTCTTTTTTAAAATTGCGGAGTATGACACTCGCTCTAATGTCTGACGAGGGATCCATATAGCCTGTCATGGTGTTCACAATGATATTCCTGTCATCATTCCGTGGGTCAAGACCATTATCTTTGCAGAAGAACCATATTCTGCGCACCATTTTTAAGATTGAGTTATTTAATCTTAAGATTTTTACGGCATTCTTCTTCGATTCAGGAGGTTGCGGATCCTGGGTCCATTCTGCCATACCGTCGGCGTGATATACGAAAGTCAGGTCGATGTCAGAATATAGAGGCAGGGGAGGGATAAATTTATTTATCCTCTTCAGGTTGCAACACGAATTCTTCGTTCCTTCCTTAAAAAAGTCGCCGTCACAAGAAAGAACCAGATTCTGATACGCGATTGAATGAGGATGCGGAGGTACAGACGTCAGGTCGCCGGCTCTATATTCGTCGGAATGTGGTATGCCGTCAAGAGCTGTGGGTCGACTTCGGTAAGTGTCCAACTCAGCTTTGTCAGCAGCGTGATTACGCATGAGATGCTCCACCGTAATCTTCTTGCACTTGTCAAGCCTACGCAGACAATAGCAGCAAAGACCCTGCTGCTCCGGAAGTAGAACGGAATCCCTGAGTCTATCTCGGAAAGTGACACCTCCGTTATTATCATCTATCTCTGAAGAGAATGCATTATAGAAATCGGAGGGAAATACATTTTTCCTTGTAAAGAACCTCTCCAGAAATTCCGTCACTATCTGTTCTCCTTGATTCTTATGAAGAGCCTTGTTAATATACCTCATCTCAGTCTAAGGTGCGATAGAAGAGGCTATACTCTCCTACAATATTCTTTATAAGCTCCTTAACATTGGCGAGCCTCTCCGCGTCTCCCTTTGATTTCCAAAAATCGTATGCCTCCTTATAATCATTAAGAAGGCTGTCATCTTCCGGAGTATCCATAGTATATTTCAGAGCCGTAGAAGCATCCACCCCCTGCATATTCTCCACAGGTATGAAAGAAACTTCATTCTTCTCTGCGAGAATCTTATATATCAGCACTTTATCGTATGTCTGCTCAAAAGATGAGAGTACGAGAGGAGAATGGGTCGATAATATCCACTGAATGCGGGTGAACGTATTCCTCAGACGCCTCAGCGCGGTTCTTTCCACCGACGGATGAAGATGCAGATCAAGTTCGTCGATAAGAACAATACCGGCGGGATTACAGTCCCTGTTGAGCAGATAGCCGCGACACGCTATATCCATCACCATAGAGAAAAGCCGCATATAGCCTGCCGGCAACTCTGTAAAGGGGATGCGACGACCATCGGCATAGACAAGCGCCACGACTTCTCCCTTACCTCTGAAGTCGAGAGAAATGTCTCTTAATTGTATATCCGTGTCGGGATTATACTCAGACACCGGCGAACTGAATTTCACCAGCACTTCTCTTATTGAATCCACGAAACGAGTAGCCTCCGGATCATCCTGCAGACGGCTCTTCTTATACTGCATGATGAAATACTGAAGCCATATTTCAGTGCAGTTCTTGTCGTCATCCCACTTATAATATCCCATATTACGGGGCAGAGGATTGCCTGACTCCAGAAGAGGTCGAATCGTCTTGGAGAGATTGAGATCCACATGAGGGTATGAATCCGAGAAATACGCAAATACCGGCAACTGAATCAATCCGTCATAATAAGCATTCCAGAACATCACGTTGGCCTTACGATAAAGAGACGCCTTGACATTACTCGTAAACGACGACTTCTCAAAGGTCCATTCAAGAGGGATATCCTCGGCTAAACTGCATTTCATTGAACAGGATATAGGATAATGATAGAAAAACTCCTCGTCACCCTCATCCTTGCCATAGCGTGCGTCAAGAGGTTTGTACTTCACAATGTTTCTATCCGAAGATGAAATGAACGTGAACTGACGTTCGCCCTTTCGACGGGAGAAGATGAAACTCAACAGCTGCTTGACAGCCTTGATCATATTGGTCTTTCCCGACCCGTTCTTACCGATAAGGACAGTGACTTCAGAACCGAAATCAATCCTGAAATCCCGATAATTCCGATAATTGTGCAGCGTTAATTCGGTTATTCTCATCGCAAATTAAGTAGCTAAGAACAAATAATAATATGATAGATGCGCGATAATTTTGAGTCAGGTTGGCCGCGGAACGAAGGAGGTTAGCGAGCTAAGCGACTGATTGACAAGGTCAAAATGGCCAAAATTAGCCGCATAGATCATATTAAGATACTTTCAAAGCTACAGAGTTATTATATCGTTTAATTTATCTTAGCTACTTAGCTACTTAGCTACTTATCATTATGAAGATTAATCAAATTATCTCCAGTAACTATAGATGCTGTCATACAGTTTCTTTTGCAGGCCTCCACCTCCCGAACCGTTGAATTCACCCTTTTCAATTGAGAATAGCTCTTCTCCATGAGGCTTTATAGGTGCAAATTGCTTCAGGAAATACTGCTTGAGCCGATTCACTGTGTCGGGATCGTTATAATTACTCTTTATTTCTTCACGGAGTTTAGGCGGCATATTGCCATGAAGAACCTCAAAGAATTTCAATAGTGCCGAAATACCTGTGGTCTTTAGCATTACCGAAACTTTTCTGTCGTCCTCATTGGGCCAATATTGTTCGAAAGTATCCTTGATTGCGGAGAAGTACGTGACTAATTCGCGGGCGGATGAACTTAGTAATGATTTTTTCCCCCCCTTTAAGGCGGGTACAACATCGCTAAGCGCACCGGAAGGTTTGAGAAGTTTCAGCAACGCTTCCACCACCGCTGCCTGAGAGATATGCCCTTTGCCTTTCCCAAGCATCTTGATGCGGCCTTTCAGAGGAGATTTGGAGAACGTGTTGAGAAAGTTTGTCAGCTGATGAGCCACATAAATCTCGTTTTGTTTTGGTATTGATTCATTATCTCCTGAGGGAGGCTCTATTCCATATATGTCGTAGAACAATGACTTTGTCACTGACTTCTGATTGAAATTTACCGTAGCGAATACTTGGGCTTGTTCCCACATATCATAATTCACAAGTACGGTACAGTTGAACTGAAAGTTCATGATATAGGCCGTCAGGGCTTTGTCAGAGAAGGTGGAGGGCTCATCCATAAGAGTCTTCATCGCTCTAAGTCGGTGTTGGCCGTCGACAATCATGATACCTTTAGGAAGATGGTTAAGATTTACCAGTTCTCCCGGGGTTATAGAATCCAAATCAAAGTTGTCTTCATCTTCCGGAAGATCAAAGGCTATGATTATAGAAGTTGGGAATAGAGGAGAAGGAGAAACAGCCTTTGGAGAGTCATTAATGAAGCAAGACCGGATATGTTTCCTTATCTTTGCTAGGCGAGGAGCTTCTATCTGACGCTGGTAGTATGAGGATTCCTCACCCCCCTTATTCTCCGCATCCGAAGAACGCTCGTGGAAATTGAGTTTTGGCAGGAGTTGACCGAAAGGAATACATCCGCATAGTACAGCAGTCTGACTTCCTCTGTTGCATTGCTGCACAAACAGATTGATATGATTCTCAGCAGTTGAATCCGGTGTGAAATTCTTGCTCATTATTTCAACAGAATTATTATATGAGACGAACCCTTAAACATCCACCTCTAAATCTATATCATTGTCATGTTCATCGTCCTCGGAAGAGTCATTAGGATTTTGCTCATCAGGAGAATCCTCTCCATATTCATCCTGACTTAAATTGTTTATTATAATTGATAAGTTATCAATTTTTCTTTTCAACTCCTCGATATCTCCTTCCCACTTTGGTAGAAGCTCCATGAGTACGGTCTCTTTTACTCTTTTGGCTATTCCTTTGAAATAGTCATCATCCCCTATTGCTTTGTTCAATTGTTGCCTTACCTCAAACTGTACCACTCTTTCTGTTTCCTTTTTAGCAATTGACATGGCAACGTTATGAGCTTTATTCTTAGCCTCTTTCTTAGCTGTCTTGATTGCCTGGGCTTTTGCTGCAACTGACGCTTCTGCCGTGGCCACTTTTTTAGCTTCTTCCGCTGCTATAGCGGACGCTTCATCTTTTGCTTCCTTTTTTGCAATGTCTTCGCATGTGTGACTAATCTGAACCTTAACAGTCTCCATAAATTCCTTCAGACTCCTGATTCCAATGATTGTAAAAGCAGAGATTAATAGACCTCCAAGGACTGATAGATACTTCATGAGATCTGCATCGTCCTCCCTTGCTTTCATGAAAAGAGCGTATGTGCGGTTAAGTTCTTCCTCCTGCCTGTTGATGCGGCTCACTACGGAATCTGTAAAGGCTCCTTCGACAATCCTTATTTTTGATAAATCCGCAGAATCAGTCACACACTCCACAGTAACCTTTAAATCTGTTGGAGTGTGTTGGATTCTTGAACATTTGGGTATCATGAAAAGAATACTACACACCACAAAGCAAATTATGATGGTTATTAAAGCTGTCTCTCCAGTCAGCATTTTGCTCTCTTCATTCTGATTTTCGGAATTTGTGCTGTCTCCCATTTATGATCTGCGCAATATTTGAGGTCTTAAGAGTTCGTTAATCTTCACTTGCTTCTTGATTACAATAGCTTGATAAAATTTTAGGTTGATTAGTCAGGGCTAAGCCGTTAATTGAATCAACTTATTATTTATCTTCTGAATTATTTTGAGATGCGGAGATTTTCCGTATGTCGAGATAATAACAGTTGCGGGATATGATGCAAACATGAGTCGTTTGAACTAAACGACCTCCGGTAAGCTTATTACATGAAAAGAATATCGGGAATTCCCAGGTCATAAATATCAGACCCGGTTATAACTTCTACCACTGACAGGTCTGTAGAGGCCTTTATAGAATGAGATAAGTTTTTTGGTATAGAAATAGTTAGCCCACGTTGGATTGGCATAGTCGTATCTTCTTTTTGAATTTCTCCTTGACCGTCAATAAAATTCAATGTTATTTTTCTGCTATTGATATCTGTATAACTGATGGTCGTACCTGCCTTAATCTTTAAAAGACGAGTCATTGCAAAAAAACCATCGGGATATTCTGATAAATCCATCACTTTATAGGTTCCCCATCGGCGTTCTTCATACATTGGACGACGCTTTAACTTATCAGCGTATTCTTTGATATTTTCACTAAGATTTTTTTCAGTGATGAGAATACCATCCGGAGACGCCGCAATAACCAGATTGGAAGTGCCGATACACATCAAAGGAATATCCAGTTCATTAATAATATGTGTATTCTTTCCCTTCCCATCAGTTGTAATATTTCCGAACGTATTTGTCTTTAGCTCCTCTACGAGTGTGTTCCACGTACCGAGGTCATACCATTTACCATTAAATTCAGTGACAGCGGTTGAAGAAGCTTTTTCTGCCACTTCATAATCGAAGCTGATTTTGGGATAACCGTTATACCTATTTCGTATTTCGTCAAAAGATTCTGATTCAACGTACTTTCTGGCAATCTGTGTTAAGTATCCTAACTTAAAACCGAATACGCCCCCGTTCCATAATGCTCCATTAGAGATGAGTTTTTCTGCCTCTGTTGTATTAGGTTTTTCTATGAATTTTCTCACAGAAAAGGTATCTTGTTCTAATTTTGTAGAGGGTATAATATAGCCATATTTAGAAGAAGGATAGGTAGGGTGTATACCCATAAAAATGAGGTTGGCAAGATTTTCGCTGACGTATTTTCCGATTTTAGATATAGTAGAGAAATATCCACGATCTGTAAAAGGGTCACAAGGCATCACGACTACCACCTCATCATCTGCACATTTCTTTACTTTAGAGAGAAATTCACATGCAAGACAGATTGCAGGAAACGTATTTCTTCGTTCCGGCTCAGTAACAATATCAACTTCTTCTCCAATTTGTGAGGTTATCGCATCATACTGAGTGATTGAAGTAGCTATTGTAATAGGTGAATTCAGATTAGCCTCACGAATCTGTCGGACTACACGTTGAAGCATTGATTCTCTTTCTTCTGAGTTTTCTTTTGGTAAAAGTCGAAGAAATTGTTTTGATCGAGAATCGTTGGATAGAGGCCATAGTCTGGTTCCGGAACCTCCTGAAAGTAGTATTATCTGCATGAAGGAAATGTTATTTTAGTTATTGAAAGAATTTATTATGATATGTCATAATTTCCCTTTAAGATATTTGATAATGTAATCTTTATCGAATTCCTGTAGATTTCTTCCTTCAGCTCTGGCGTCAGTTTTGAATTTTTCATTGTATTGGTCAATAATTGAGGTAATGACTTCACATTCAATTCCTAACATTTTTGCTAACGCCTCTAACGGAACGAGTCCTGTAGGAATGTCTTCAGTCACATATCGTATCTGTGGTACCGAGTTTTTCTGATATGTTGGAGTCCGTCCTATCGTTTCGCTTAGAGTCTCACCATCTATCCGTTCTACTCCGTATGTGATGTCTAGCCAATGTTGTCCGGATACGACACAATTGTCCAGATATTCTATAAATTCCTTACGGATTCTTCGTAATATATCAATGTCGTCTGAACTTTCCTCTTCTAAAGCACGTAAGCCGTTGGTAAGTTTTCTCCAAATATCTTCACGCGGATTGTTTTGAAGACCAAAAGTTCTGATACCTATTGAATCAGCTATCTTTAGGCGTATCTGGTCTATTTCCTCAAGTATGGCACCAACATCAGGACGGGCAGCAATACCATCCATATAAAACGAAAAAACAGTCCCTTCTTTTTGTCTGCGTTCGATTTCGTCAATATTCAGTAGATATGTAGCGCAATGGAAGACAGCTCCAATATTATTGAGCGAAGAAAGTGCAGGAACAGTAGATAAAGCTCCTTGAGGGAACAATTCCCGAATCAATTCGATATCCTGACGAGATATATCCCCCTCAAGTGTAGCGATATATGTGCGTTTGCGGCGCTTGATTAGAGAAACGTCTGGATGCGGGGCTTTGCATGAATAAGGACATGTGGATAAATTCACGACTGGATAACCATCTCCAAGCACTTTCCAAAGATAAGGCGTTGCTACTGACCTTGAGGGAGACAGTACTATTGGTATTCTTCGTTTCCATAAACCGGCTTTCTCGAGTTCCTTAACGGCGTGAATATGAGCAGTGGAGGGTAGGGATATAATTATGATATTGGATTTAGTAACAAGATGTTCAAGATTGGATGTCACCTCGCTTTTCCCTAGTGGAATGAATCTTGAAGCCTCTCGATTTGAATTTTCTGGACGTTCCAGATAGATGCCTCCGGACTGATGAATTGCATCAAGTACTTGATTTCCATGCTCGGTAGGGCGTGT
>JAAVFY010000024.1 GCA_014800515.1 Bacteroidales bacterium | reverse complement strand
AAACGATATAATAACTCAGTAGCTTTGAAAGTATCTTAATATGATATATGCGGCTAATTTTGGCCATCTTGACCTTGTCACTCAGTCGCTTAGCTCGCTAAGCTCCTTCGCTCCGCGGCTAATCTGACTCAAAATTATCGCGCATCTATCATATTATTAATTTTTCTTAGCTACTTACATGAATCATACTACTCTTTGAAATCCTGTCTACCGGATAATTGAAGGCCCCGCATCCGAAAATGCGAGGCCTTCTCTTTTTCTCTTTTTATGAATAATCAGAAAATAAGGATGGAGTCCTTATTTTGCTGACTTAAGCCAGCCGGTGACATTGCGCTCAATGCGGGCAGCAAGATCAGACTCATCAGCTTTCTCAAATTTCTTGCCGGTGATGTGTTCGTAAAGCTCGATGTAGCGTTCGGATACGCTTTCCACAAACTCAGGAGTCATCTCCGGCATCTTCTGGCCTTCCTGTCCCATGAAGCCATGGTCGATGAGCCACTGACGAACAAACTCCTTGCTGAGCTGACGCTGGGGTTCACCCTTCTCAAAACGCTGCTCATAACCCTCTGCATAGAAATAGCGAGAGGAGTCGGGAGTATGGATCTCGTCGATGAGAATCACCTGATCGCCAACCTTGCCAAACTCATATTTGGTGTCAACAAGGATAAGACCCTTCTCAGAAGCCATCTTCTGACCGAGAGCGAAGAGACGACGAGTGTAATCTTCCAACACCTTATAATCTTCCTCACTCACAAGACCCTGACGGATGATCTCATCTCGAGAGATATTCTCGTCGTGACCTTCCGCTGCTTTTGTAGTAGGAGTAATAATAGGCTCGGGGAAAGCCTCGTTCTCGCGCATTCCATCGGGGAGCTTAACTCCGCAAAGTTCGCGACATCCGTTCTTGTATTCACGCCATGCGCTACCAGTAAGATAACCACGGATAATCATCTCAACCGGGAAAGACTTGGCAAGCTTCCCGACAGTCACCATGGGGTCGGGCACAGCCTGCTTCCAGTTGGGAACAATATCAGCGGACGCATCAAGAAAATAAGCTGCAATCTGATTTAGAACCTGACCCTTATAAGGAATTCCCTCGGGCAGAATGACATCGAATGCAGATATACGGTCAGTTGCCACCATGACCATAGTCTCATCACCGATAAAATAGACATCACGCACTTTGCCATGATAAACCGAAGTCTGACCGGGGAAATTGAAGTCAGTTTTCACAAGAGTAGTTGCCATATTATTCTGAAGTTTTGATGATGCAAAGTTAATAAAAATGTGGCGGTCTACCAATAGTCCGCCCTTTGCGCATTCTTATTGTATCAATCTCAGAACCCTCCGGACAGAGAAGTCCCCTACCCTCAAATCAAGATTCCGAGAGTAGGGGACTTCATCATAGCGGGATATTCGTAGAGACCGTAAAAAAGGTATTAAGCATCTACATTATATAACTATCTCTCATAAACAAAACATATTTATGAGAAAGAGCCTAAAAATCATTCATTGCGGAGCGCCTCCTCTTCCTGAGTCAACTCCGGATCCTGCATCCACTGTTGAGAGGCAAGACGGCGATAGCTGTTATAACGCCAGCGCGCGTTGTCCTCAGCTGCCTTGAAGAGCTCCTCGGCCTCCTTCGGATACATTTTGAGAACGGATGCAAAACGCACCTCACCCTTGAGGAAGTCGGCAAACTTGCTCCAGTCAGGCTCTTTGCTGTCGAGTACGAAGGGGTTCTTTCCTTCCTCCTCGAGAGCGGGATTATAGCGCCAGAGCTGCCAGTAGCCACATTCTACGGCACGACGTTCCTCATCCTGAGAATGTCCCATTCCGGCTTTCAGGCCATGATTGATACAGGGAGAATAGGCAATTACAAGCGACGGACCATCGTAAGCCTCAGCCTCTTTCAGAGCCTTGAGGGTCTGCGCATTGTCAGCACCCATTGCAATCTGAGCCACGTATACATAGCCGTAGGTTGTGGCAATCATGCCGAGATCTTTCTTTCTGATACGCTTGCCGGCGGCAGCAAACTTTGCAATAGCTCCGATCGGGGTAGACTTTGATGACTGGCCACCGGTATTGGAGTATACTTCTGTGTCAAGAACGAGAATATTCACATTCTTTCCGGAGGCAATCACATGGTCAAGACCGCCGAAGCCGATATCATAGCTTGCGCCGTCTCCACCGATGATCCACTGGCTGCGCTTTGTGAGATAATGGCCGAGATTGACAATGGCCTTGCAATGGTCACAACCTTTCTCGTCGGCACACTTACGGGCTTCTTCAAGAAGTTTCTCACCGGCCTCACGCGAACGGACTGCATCCTCTTTGTCAGCGAGCCAACCACGGGCTGCCTCTTTGAGAGCATCCGAAGCTTTTTCACAATTTTCAATCTCATTGCAGAGGTCGACGAGACGTGCACGCATCTTCTCGTATGCAATGTGCATGCCCAGACCGAACTCGCAGAAATCCTCAAACAGAGAATTAGCCCATGCCGGACCATGTCCGTCAGCATCCGTGCAATACGGAGTGGAGGGCACAGAACCGGAATAGATGGAAGAACAGCCCGTGGCATTCGCCACCATCTGACGAGAACCGAAAAGCTGGGTAATGAGCTTCAGATAGGGAGTCTCGCCACAGCCTGAACAAGCACCGGAGAATTCAAAGAGCGGAGTAGCAAACTGTGAATTCTTGGCATTAGCCATCACGTCCACAAGAGAAGCCTTGGATGACACATGCTCCACGCAATAATCCCAATTCTTCTGATTGGAAGTCTGAGTCTCCTCATGCTTCATCTCGAGAGCCTTGACACCCTTCTTGCCGGGACAAACGTCAACACAGTTGCCGCATCCGAGACAGTCGAGTACATCCACCTGCTGACGGAATCTCATGCCTGTGAAAGTCTTTCCTACCGCAGGGATAGTGTCAGCCTCCGAGAATGGAGCGTCAGCCATTTCCTCCGGTGTGAGTACGAAGGGACGGATACAAGCGTGGGGACATACGAAGGAACATTTATTACACTGTATGCAATTCTCAGGATTCCACTCCGGTACGAAAGCGGCCACACCACGTTTCTCGTAGGCAGCTGTGCCCTGCGGCCATGTGCCGTCGGGACGGTCGGCAAACGAGCTAACAGGAAGGAGGTCGCCATCCTGAGCGTTAATCTTATGTACCACGTTAGTGATGAATTCGGGCTCGTGTGTAGGAGTCTCCGCATCATCGGGAAGATCTGCCCAGGCAGGATCGACAGCAAGAGTGTGATACTCATTGCCACGGTCAACGGCCGCATAATTCATCTTCACCACATTCTCGCCTTTCTTGCCGTAGGACTTCTCGATGAATTTCTTCATCTGCTCCACAGCGAGATCAACGGGGATTACCTCGGTAATACGGAAGAATGCACTCTGAAGAATGGTGTTGGTGCGATTGCCGAGGCCAATCTCCTGAGCAATCTTAGAAGCATTGATATAATAGAGAGTGATATTATTCTTGGCAAGATAACGCTTCACTTTGTTGGGGAGATTCTTAGCAAGCTCCTCTCCCTCCCAGATGGTGTTGAGCAGGAATGTTCCTCCGGGCTGCAGACCGCGCGTCACATCATACATGTGGAGATATGCCTGAACATGACATGCCACAAAATTAGGCGTATTCACAAGATATGTGGAGCGTATAGGCTCATCGCCGAAGCGTAGATGCGAGCAGGTGAAGCCACCGGATTTCTTGGAATCGTAGGCAAAATATGCCTGACAATACTTGTCCGTGTTATCACCGATGATCTTCACAGAGTTCTTGTTGGCCCCTACAGTGCCATCCGCACCAAGACCATAGAACTTAGCCTGGAAAATACCCTTTCCTCCGAGAGCGATCTCCGGTAGAACCGGCAGCGAAAGGAAAGTGACATCATCCACGATACCCACTGTGAAACGGTTCTTTGGCTCAGGAAGTGCGAGATTTTCATACACGGAAAGAATCTGAGCCGGAGTAGTGTCCTTCGAGCTGAGACCATATCGTCCGCCAACAATGAGCGGGGCATTCTCCTTCCCGTAGAAACAATCCTTCACATCAAGATAGAGAGGTTCGCCATTTGCTCCGGGTTCCTTTGTGCGGTCGAGCACAGCTATACGGCGGGCAGTGGGAGGCACTGCTGCCATGAAATGCTTGGCAGAGAAAGGACGATAGAGATGAACGCTCACGAGACCTACCTTCTCACCCTTCTCACGCAGATAGTCGACAGTCTCACGAATAGCCTCAGTCACCGAACCCATTGCTATGATTACACGCTCAGCTTCGGGATCACCGTAATAATCAAAGAGATTATAGGTTCGGCCTGTGATTTTTGAAATCTCCTTCATATACTCTTCCACGATGGCGGGCACAGCTTCATAATATCTGTTGGAAGCCTCGCGATGCTGGAAGAACACATCGGGATTCTCAGCCATGCCTCGTGCCACGGGTGCATCCGGATTCAGAGCACGCTGACGGAATTCAGCCAGAGCTTCACGATCAAGGAGCGGAGCGAGATCGTCGGCCGAAAGAGCCTCGATTTTCTGAATCTCATGAGACGTGCGGAATCCGTCGAAGAAATTGACGAAAGGTACACGACTCTTTATAGCAGCGAGATGAGCCACGCCGGCAAGATCCATCACCTCCTGCACCGAACCCTCACAGAGCATTGCAAAACCCGTCTGACGGGCAGACATCACATCCTGGTGATCACCGAAGATGGAAAGAGCGTGAGAGGCAATCGTACGTGCAGACACGTGGAAAACACAGGGGAGAAGCTCGCCTGCTATCTTATACATATTCGGAATCATAAGGAGTAGACCTTGTGAAGCCGTGTATGTGGTGGTCAGTGCGCCTGCCTGAAGAGAACCGTGAACTGCGCCTGCCGCGCCGCCCTCGCTCTGCATCTCCTGGACAAGAACAGTCTCACCGAATATATTTTTACGACCGGCCGCCGACCAATCATCGACGTATTCTGCCATTGTTGACGAAGGGGTGATGGGATAGATGGCGGCAACCTCAGTGAACATATAGCTCACATGGGCGGCTGCCTGATTTCCATCGCAAGTCAGGAATTGCTTTTGTTTGCTCATGACTGTATGTGTGTGTTGTTGAATAATTAAGTTTACGAGTAGATTTATTTTAGAGAACTGATATAGCGGGAATCACATCGGCAATATGAAAACTTGATAGCGTGTCTATGTAAGTATATGGTCAGTGTCTCCCGTTAGAAATCAGATTTTAGAAAATTTTCGTCTTTCTCCTTTAATCTTACGGGCACTCCCCTCGCGGGCGACAAAATCGGCCTTATCAGCTGCCACTGTCACTATAGCGGAATGGTCAGAAAGATCTATTTTACCGACTTGGGATGCCTCTATTCCAAGATCCTTTGTCAGAAAGCCGAGAATATCACCTTTTGACAATTTCTCCTTCTTTCCGGCGGAAATATAAATTGAAGCGATGGGGGACTTCAATTTGAATCTGTCGGCAGGTTTCACCTCCATTCGGACATCGGAATCCACAAAAGGTTTCACCTCCTCTTCAGGTCCTAAAAGAAGATAGACATCACCCTCGGCATCAACACGCGCCGTTCGTCCGTTGCGGTGGGTGAATACTTCCGGTGTGAGCGGTTGGTGATAATGAATGACCGAACCTATGTTCTCGATATCAAGTCCGCGTGCGGCAAGATCAGTAGCTACGAGTATTGGGGTTGATCCATTGTCGAATCTGATGAGAGCCTTTTCACGGTCATGCTGATCGAGGGCACCATGATAAAGAGCGCAGTCAACACCGGCTTTGCGGAGAAAATCATAAACCCTCTCGGCCGACTCCCGATGGTTGACAAATATTATAGTGCGATGGTCAGTGCCAACGGATGCATATATCTCTTTCAGCAGACCAAGGAGCGTCTCGAGTTTGTCACGATGGTCGGACTCAACCAAATGAATCTTCATTCTGGAACGCGGAGATGAACTTCCCGCTTTGTCAGCCTCCGGGATAAAATCAAGAGTGAGAGGATCTCGAAGCGGGAGATAATCCGGAATAGTCTCCACTGATGTGGCCGAAGTCAGAATTATGCGGCTCACATTCTTAAGACGTTTGAGAATCTTTGACATCTCCTCGTCAAACCCCAATTCAAGACATTTATCAAACTCATCAAGGACAAGAATCCTGACTGGAAGAAGGTCAATATTACGTCTGACAGCATGGTCGAGCAGGCGTCCCGGAGTTGCCACCACAATATCGGGTGTGACGCTTAGAGAGTTTTTTTCGTCTTCCACCTTATGTCCTCCATATAGGGCAGTCACCTTAAAGCCACGTGCCACTTCGCGCACGATGCCCGCAACTTGCACCACAAGTTCACGTGACGGGGCGATTATTACGACTTGGACTCTTCCTGTAGAAGGCCGCAGTGCCTTCATCAGAGGGAGCGTAAATGCAAGCGTCTTTCCGGAGCCAGTGGGTGAAAGGAGAATGATATCTCTCCCTTCAGCAGCGGTGTCCAGCATCTTACGCTGCATGGGATTGAGCGACTCGATACCAAGCCGTTCTCTGACATTGGGAAGAAATTCTTTTTCTCTCATCTGGATAACATATTACTATATTAAGTAACCGCTTCCGAGGGCAATTGGTTTAGAATCTTCCCACAAAAAAGACACTGTAGGATTGGATTCAAGAAATAAGCGACCAATCCACAGATTTATCAAATCGTATGGCAATCTCTGAATTGAGCAGAGCAATCGAGCTTGCGGCCAGGGGCAATCCTTTCTTCTCCGCAGTGGCTACAGACCTTTCCGGCTCGCCCACCACCAAGGAGGGATTGGCATCAAGCACTCCCTCGGCGGCCTCCCTTGCTCGCGAAAGAATCTGGCCGTCACGCGCCAAAGAGGCCACTCTGAGATTGAATGCAAGTCCGCTTTGCTGTGTGCCCTCCATATCGCCCGGCCCTCTTATCTGCATATCAGCCTCGGAAATAAGAAAGCCGTCGGTGGTCTCGGTCATTATTCCAAGTCGCTTTTTCGTGTCGCGTCCTACATTGTGACGACTCATCAGTATGCAATAGCTCATATCCGCTCCGCGTCCAACTCTCCCACGCAACTGGTGAAGCTGGCTTAGTCCAAACCGTTCGGCATTCTCAATTATCATAACGGAAGCATTAGGCACATTGACTCCCACTTCAATGACTGTAGTGGCCACCAAAATACGAGCTTTCCCGCTCACGAATAAATCCATCTGATGATCCTTCTCGGCGGGTTTCATCTGACCATGGACAAAGCATACGGAATAGTCCTTAAAAGTCTCCCTTACCCTTTCATATCCCGCTTCAAGCGATTTGAGATCAAGCTTCTCATTCTCCTTGACGAGGGGATAAACTATATACACCTGTCGGCCTTCACGCAACTGGGAGAAAACGAGCCGATTGACTTCCATACGGTTGTCGTCATATCGGAGGAAGGTCTGCACCGGTTTTCGGCCGGGCGGAAGTTCGTCAATGACCGATACATCCAGATCGCCATACACGGTCATGGCAAGTGTGCGTGGGATAGGGGTGGCCGTCATCACAAGAACATGAGGCACTATCTGATTTTTGCTCCACATCCGTGCACGCTGAGCGACTCCGAAGCGGTGCTGTTCATCTATGACAGCGAGTGCGAGGTTACGAAACACCACCTTCTGTTCCAATAAGGCGTGAGTGCCTACAGCCAATTGTATCTCTCCGGAAGCAAGACCTTCGAGGGCCTCACGGCGAGCCTTGGTGCGTGTGCTTCCGGTGAGAATTGTCACCTTCAGGCCCAATGGAGCAGCCCAGGCTGAGATACTCTCAAAATGCTGCGCGGCAAGAATCTCAGTCGGAGCCATGATGGCAGCCTGACACCCATTATCGGCTGCGATTAGCATTGACATGAATGCCACCATGGTCTTACCGCAACCCACATCTCCCTGCAGCAGCCGATTCATCTGTCGGCCACTGCGCATGTCGTCGCGAATCTCATGGAGTACTCTCTTCTGTGCGCCGGTAAGCTGAAACGGGAGTTGTTTGAAATAAAAATCATTGAATAGTCGGCCGATACGTGGAAAGACATAGCCTGATAATGACCGGGAACGACGTCGTGCATATCTGAGAATATGAAGCTCCACATAGAAGAGTTCTTCAAATTTCATTCTCTCCGTAGCCAACTGGAGCTGTCTGGCCGATACAGGATTGTGCATCGCTCTCACAGCCTCATGGAGCGGCATAAGTTTATATCGCTCCACAATCTCAGGAGGAAGTGTCTCCGGCATTGCACTGAAAGCAGGATGCTCAATTGCCCGCTCCACTATATCGTGGATCGCTCGTGACGTAAACCCTCGTTTTCGAAGCGTCTCCGTAAGTGAATAAACACCTCTCAATCCCACGGGTGGACGTGTGGGATCATACTCTTCCACTTCCGGATGCACCATTGATATAGTGCCTCGATAACACTTCGGTGTTCCGAAAAGAACATATTCCTTACCGATGTGGTAGATTCTGGAGATAGTGTCTATTTTAGAAAACCATGTGACGTTCATCATCCGATGTCCGTCGCTAAAGATGCCGTTAAGTCTCTTCTTTCTTCCTTCTCCTTCAGTGACAAAACTTATAAATCTTCCTTTTACCTGGAGAGCCGGCATGTTCTCTCCTAACTGAGATATGGGATAAAAACCCGAACGGTCAACATGGCGATATGGGAAATACATCACCATGTCTCGAATTGTCTCTATGCCAAGCTCCTTGGCGAGCAAGCCGGCACGCAATTCTCCCACTCCTTTCAGGAATTTTATCTCCATCGGCCTTGACATCGAGTAGATTGTAGTTTTTTGGATTGTAGATTTTAGAGGGAGGATAATCAGGTCATATTTTTCTCCCTGAATGTCAGCAAGGAGTCTGCTATAAGGAAATCTCCGGGAGTTGTGACTTTGAAATTCTCCGCTTCACCGGCATAAAGCCGCACATTATATCCGGCTGCCTCAAGAATCGAAGCATCGTCTGTGAACCATGGTTGCATCTCGCGTGTATAAGCATCTCTCAACCATCGGAGGGGAGCTATCTGTGGTGTCTGAACAGCCACAAACGCACTTCTGTCAACGGCTATTGACGCTCCTTCACTAAGGTCTTCGCCCTTGATTCTTCTTAGAGAATCGCTCATTGCTACCGCAGGAACTGCCACGGATACGTATTGAGAACAGGATAAGAAACCGGTCTTAATCATCTCGGGCGTGACCATAGGACGGGCGGCATCATGCACAGCGACCATAGTCTCTCCCCCCTCTACAAAGGGAATCACAGAAAGACCACACTTGACAGATTCTATTCTTGAGGCTCCTCCCGCTACAACCCGATGTTCTATGTATTCCGAAGCCGGCAGGGCCTCCCAATATTCGCGCCATAAAGAGATATAATCAGGATGGACCACTGCAATGATTCTGACATCTTCCACAGCGGCAAAAGCCCTTACTGACCAATAGAAGAGGGGGCGACCCGCTATATGACGGAACTGTTTCGGAATGGAACCTCCGGCACGGCTTCCCGTGCCGGAGGCAAGTATAAGTACATAGTTTGACATTATGCGAATAAAGATCACATGTTCATGCCGCCATCAACCTGGATTACCTGACCTGTGACGTAGCCGGAAAGATCAGAAGCGAGGAAAGTAGCTACATTCGCGATGTCTTCCACCTGTCCGCCGCGACGAAGAGGAATCTTGGACACCCAATCCTTACGAACATCCTCGGGGAGAGCTGCAGTCATGGCAGTCTCAATGAAACCGGGGGCAATAGCGTTGGCACGGATATTTCTGGAGCCCACCTCCTGCGCGATACTCTTTGCAAGGGCGATAAGACCTGCCTTAGAGGAAGCGTAGTTAGCCTGTCCGGCATTGCCGTGTACACCAACCACTGAAGCCATGTTGATGATCGAACCCTGTCGCTGACGCATCATAATGGGAAGAACAGCCTTGATGAAATTGAAAGCAGACTTGAGGTTGACATTAATGACTGCATCCCACTGTTGCTCCGACATACGCATCATCAGACCATCCTTTGTGATACCGGCATTGTTGACAAGAATATCAATGCGGCCAAAGTCCTTCATCACCTGATCTACCACTTCATGAGTCTGCTCGAAATCAGCGGCGTTTGACGCATAACCCTTACACTTAACGCCAAGGGCTGCGATCTCCTCTTCGGTTTTCTTGCCGTTCTCGTCGATCACAAGATCTGTGAAGGCAATGTCAGCACCCTCCTGGGCGAACTTCAAGGCGATGGCTTTGCCGATGCCTCTGGCAGCTCCGGTGATAAGAGCTGTCTTTCCTTCTAATAATTTCATAGTGGAATAAGTATTTTTGTTAAGTAGCTAAGTTGCTAAGAAAAAAAATTAAACGACATAATAGTTAAGTAGCTTGAGAATGTCTTGATATGAAATATCCGGATAATTTTGGCCGTCTGTCATATCATTGTTTTATCTTCGCCACTTATCTTTTAATAATCAAAAGTTTACAATGAGCGATCCACACGAATAGCCTCCACCGAAGACGGTCAGCGCGACGCGGTCACCTTTCTTAAACGAGTCAATATTCTGCGAAAGCACGAGAGCAGCAGAAGCAGATCCGGTGTTGCCGAGTTCCTCAATATTGTTGAGGAAAGAATCGGCAGGGAGCTCCAACTGATGTGCCACCTGAGCCACGATTCTCTTATTAGCCTGATGACAGATGATCTTATTCAGGTCATTGATAGAGAGGTCAGCTTTTTCGAGGCTATGACGCAGGGAATGAATCATATATCTGCATGCATGAATGAAGACGTCACGTCCGTCGGGCATTGCAATTCCATCCTCCTTCGGACGCAGACGCACCCCACCGGGTCCTTTGCCGACATTGCCAAGCCCCTCGGTATATATACCCTCCACCTTGAGGTCGTTCGGACCGACCGGCTCGGCAGACAGGAAACAAGCCACAGCGGCATCTCCCCAGAGATGACCCGATTTAGGGTCGCTCTCGTTGCTATAATACGTATTGTGTTCGCTGCAGATAAGGAGCGCCTTTGAAGCCATACCCGCTTTGAAGAAAGCCTCTATCACCTCCACCCCGTTGATAAAGGAAGAACATGCGGCCGACATATAGAACACCTTTGCATCAGGAATATCATACTCCCTCTGCACGACATGAGCGAGGGTAGCCACAGTGTCGTAGGCGGTGTAGCAAGATGCAATTATCAGATCAACATCCTTAATGTCGTAAGGCAAATCCCTGACAGCATTTTCCACAGCCGCGAGCCCCATGGTGTTGGCATCCTCTCCGGGAGCTGCTTTGGAGCGCGAGTTAATGCCCGTGCGCTGCAGAATCCAGTCGGGAGTGAGGCCGTTGACCGACTCAAAATAATCGTTGGTTATCCTGATCTCGGGGATGTAGTGCCCCATGGTATTAATATACATATAGAATAGTTTTATTCCGATGTGGCCGACAATTTAACGGATACATCAAGAAGTGAAAGAAATCACATTTTTTTAATACCGTCAAGCAGAATAGAGGAGATAAGCGTGCGGAGTGTCTCCTTATCTATACCCTGGTCGGCAAGGTTGTCACGGATATAAGGCACATCCAATCCGTGTATGGCATGAATAATCACTACGGCAGTGCGAGAAGTGTCGGCAATACGGAAATCACCCTGAGCCACACCCTCATCAAGGATGGCACGCAGCATGGCAATCTCTTTCTTAGAAATTATCTTTCGTGCACGGTCCACCTTGCGCACATCTCGAAAGAATCCGGCCCTCAGCGAACCGTTGCGGCTCACAATCTCCTTCATCGTCTCAAACCGACAGTCGACATACTCATAGAACTTTTCTTCAGGAGAAATATCCTTTGCCACAATGATCCGAAGCTGATTAAGCAGCTGATCAGTCTCGCGCTCTATAACAGCATTGAAGATGTCTCTCTTGCTCTTGAAATAGGTATAAATAGTGCGTCTCCCCTTATCGGATGCCGATGCAATATCATTCATCGTGGTGTTCTCCACCCCCTTTCTCGCAAAAAGCTGGCGTGCCACCTCTATAAATTTGTCGCGCGTCTTGCTTACCATATCTATATCTTTATTTCCAAAGCAAAGCATATTCCAAATGACATGACTTACACTCCGCTCCATTTGCAAGATTAAAATGCCTCCGTGGATAAGGCATATAAAAAACAGATATATGCCATCATACCCCAGACTGCACAAAAACAGTAATTTTGAGCAAAGTTAAATAAAATAATCGTTACCAACCTAAAATCAGCCTCTAATATTTGCATACTAAGGGTCTTATATCCATATATTCACCCTGTTAACTTTTATTAACTAATTTTTCTCTCAAAAAATTTGGTAAGAATCAAAAAAGGCTGTAATTTTGCACCCGTAAACAACACCGCGGGGTGGAGCAGTGGTAGCTCGTTGGGCTCATAACCCAAAGGTCGCAGGTTCGAGTCCTGTCCCCGCCACTAAAAAATAGACCGATTCTTTTAGAATCGGTCTATTTTTTTAAGACCTATACATCATAAATTTGTAACGTGAGGATCTAAGACAAAACACTCTTTATCTTTCCTCTGACACATAACGGATAGACATCGGTATATACGCGATTAAGGATAAACATCCTGTAGGGGCACTATTAATCTCGTATTCCCACAGGTCATTATAATACCGGATCATGTCATAGACGAGTAGTTACGGTCTAAGATCCAACTCTACAAAAAATTGTTTGAGTTTCAAACGTTGGTCGAATTATTTAGATAAGTAATTAAGAAAAATTAAACGATATAATAACTCAGTAGCTTTGAAAGTATCTTAATATGCTATATGCGGCTTATTTTGCCCATCTTGACCTTGTCGCTCAGTCGCTTAGCCCGCTAAGCTCCTTCGCTCCGCGGCCAACCCGGCTCAAAATTATCGCGCATCTATAATATTATTAATTGTTCTTAGCTACTTAAATCATTAATATGACCCCTATATACGAAGATAATCATCTCCTGATATGCCATAAAGAGTGTGGCGAGATTGTGCAGGGTGACAAAACAGGTGATAAACCTATGTCGGATATGGTAAAGGAATATCTGAAGAAGAAATACAATAAGCCGGGCAACGTATTCTGTGGAGTGGTCCATCGTATTGACCGCCCCGTAAGCGGACTTGTGATCTTCGCACGCACCGGCAAAGCCCTTTCCCGCCTCAATGATATGCTTCGTAAGGGAGAAATCCATAAGACATATCGCGCGGTAGTAGAAGGACATCCTGAGCAGGAAGATGGAGAGATCGAGAGCTGGTTGCTGCCTGACGGAAGAATCAACAAGACCTTCGTAGTCAAGGCAGGCACCAAAGACGCCAAATTATCCAAACTACGCTACCGCACAATAGAACGGGGCGACCGTTATTCAATTCTTGAGATAGAACTTCTCACCGGACGCAAACATCAAATCCGATGTCAACTATCATCAATAGGTCATCCGATCAAAGGCGATCTGAAATACGGAGCAAAACGGAGTAACCGAGACGGCGGCATATCTCTGCAAGCACATCGTATACAATTCGTCCACCCCGTCAGCAAAGTTCCGATCGACATTACAGACCCGAAGATGCTTAACTTTTAAGAAGACACATAAACTTCTTTTAGTCATTGTCTTTCGTGGTTATGGCTTTGTGACCCTCAACCCTTAATTCACAATTATTGCGGGTTATAAAACCACAATGATTGAAATTATATTTATGGGTAAAAAAGAAAGGGTGTGGATTTAAAAATCCACACCCTTTAAATTATGCTTTTTTGATATTCTGAGTATTAGTCAGCAAGCTTGATTGTGACAGCACGATCCAGAGGAGCACCCTTAACACCGAAGTCAGTGAGATTGCTTGCGTCGATGCGTGCATCCAGCTGAGACTCGGGAACACCGCAGCTTACGAGGTAGTTCTTCACACCGTCAACACGAGCATTGCGGAGACGAGTGTTGATTTCCTCAGTACCGGTGTAGTTGTCAGCCCATCCCGTGAGAACATACTTCTGGTTGGGGTTCTCGATCATCACCTGAGCTACAGACTTCAGGATAGTCTTCTCTCTGCTAGAAAGAGAGGACTGGTTGATGGGATAGTAAACAGTGGCGAGACCTTCGCAATTGATGACCTGCTTCTGAGCGGGGCGAGCGAGGCAAGCGTCGAGCTGCTGCTGGAGATTCTTGATTTTGTTCTCAGCCTGGTTGAGACGAGCTACGAGAGCGTCACCCTCAGCATCTGTGTACTTCCAAGTGGGGCAGATTGCAGTAACGGGGCAGTTCCAGTCAGTCTTACCGAAGTTGATGTTAAGACCGATAGAAGCGGAAACGTCGTGAGTAAGAGCAGAGAAGTCAATGATCTCATACTGAACGTCAAGGAAGAGGTCAACATGCTTGCTGACAGCGAAGTTGTTCTGCAGACCTACGTTGGCGAACATGATAGCGTTGTGAGCATTCACCCAAGAGAGCTCGGACTTACCGTTCTTCATCTCGTAAGAGCGAGAAGCAGTGAAGTAAGCACCTGCACCACCGTGAACAACAGCGTTGTAAACACGGCCCGGACGGTATCCACACCACCAGTTGGTAAGGTTGACCATTACGTCAAACTCAGGACCGAGGCCCATGAACTTCTCAGGATAATATCCATTGGAGAAAGCGGAAGCATTTGCCTTGCGATACATACCGTTGGCAGTAGTAGCACCCTTAGGCATGATCCAGTTTGCACCGAAACGGAAACCGAAGTTAGGAGTCAGCCACTTGCCTACGTAGAGGGCAGCGTTGGCGCCGAAACGGTCCTTAAGATCGGCTTTGATGTCATGTTTGCCGAAAAGTACGTTGGAACCACCCTCAACTGTGAGGAACCAATTGTCCTTGTTCTTGTTGAGCAGAGTGCCTTGAGAGCAATCCTCAACGAAAGTCACTTCCTGAGCACTTACGCTTGTGGAAGCAGCTCCGATCGCAAGCGATGCAAGAGCGATCATTACACTTTTTTTCATAGATCAACAATATTAGTGTTATATAATTTTCAAGTTAAATCCTTTAGAATGTTGAATCAATCAGCTCCCCACAGGGGGATTTCACTGTATATAACAACCGATGTGACAAATCGTTTAGCTTACCTGCCTTTATCTTCATTTTTTTGGCGATTCCATAATTTGGAGTCACTATATAAGGAAATGATCGCTGTAAGAAGTAGATTGATTTATAGTGTTCATGAGGGGGCCATCGCGGATTATTCATCTCCGAACTCATCGTAATGGCGATGCAAAATTAAGAAATTCTAACATATCTACCATATTTAAATGAAAAAATTCGCTTAATATTATGCCTCCATCATCGCGTTTATTCCCCTATCAGAAGCTTAAACACGCCTTTCATACGCGTTATCAACCTTTTATACACTTCCTTTACACTCCTCTTCTTCAGGGAATCAGAAGTAAGGTAAAAGTCCCTTTATTCCGTATCATCTCCGTCACGTCAACTGACAATGAAGTCAATGAAGACAAGATTGAAAAAATAGCAGCCAAACAATTTCAAAGATCTCTTAGGCCACACCTGACCGTCAATATACAGCCCGAAGAATCCGAGCCATTCAAGGAGTCGCGTCTGCGTTGAAAGCGGCTTCAAAAAAGACCAGCTTTAACTTTCAAAGCGCAAAGTTAACATTTTTTATTTATAGAAACATTACTTGTTTAAAAAATGTTTAACCTTACCCATGATATTCTCAATGGTGAAGCCGAATTTTTCGTCCAGAACCTTTGCAGGAGCTGACGCACCGAAACGTTCAAGACCTATTGCACATGCACCTGCGGGGAGGATGGGAGCGAATACTCCGGGCAGTCCGGCGGAAAGTGCGAATACGGGCACACCGGGTATCATGACAGAATTGCGATATGCTTCCTCCTGGTCAAGGAAAAGACCCACTGAAGGCACGGAGACCACATTGGCAGCCACTCCGTCCTTCTCAAGTTCCTCAGCCACGTGCAGCAGCAAGGACACTTCACTGCCGCTTGCAAGAAGAGTGACAGCCGGATTCTCCACCATTCTCACGAGATATGCACCATGCCGCACTCCCTCTGCTTCATCCTTGCGAGAAGAAGCCATGGCAGGAAGATCCTCGAGATTCTGACGAGACAGAATAAGCACAGAAGGTCGATCCCAGGTATTCATGGCAAGACGATAAGCCTCAACAGTCTCAGCCGAATCGGCAGGGCGCAGAACGAGAGCAGCCCGCTTTCCATTGAAGTTGCACATCTGCTCAAGCAAGCGAATCTGCGATTCATGCTCTATGGGCTGATGAGTGGGCCCGTCCTCCCCTACTCTGAAAGCATCATGAGTGAAGATATATTTCACCGGCTGCATCATAAGAGCAGACAGACGGATGGCAGGCTTCATATAATCGGAGAAGACGAAGAATGTGCCGCACGCACCGATCATGCCTCCGTGAAGCGAAATACCGTTCATAAGGCAAGCCATTGTCAGCTCGGCTACACCGGCATGAAGGAATCCTCCGGAGAAATCGCCACGGACAAGGGCTCCGGTCTTCTTCAAGAAGCCGTCAGTCTTATCAGAGTTTGCGAGGTCGGCCGAACTTACAATCATATTGCCGACATGCTCGGCGAGATATGAAAGGATAGTTGCAGAAGCCGAACGAGTGGCCTGACCGGCTTTTATTTCAATTTCTTTCCAATCAAGTGCAGGAAGTTTCTTATTTATCCAGTCCTCAAGTTTCGCGGCAAGCTCAGGATTAGCCTTAGCCCATTCATCCTCAGCGGCATGGCGGCTTGCAGCAATAGAACGCAACTCCTCACGACGCTTTTCATAAAGTTCCTTGACATCCTCAAAGATAACCCAGGGATTCTCCGGATCACCACCAAGCGACCTCACTGTCAGATTGAGATCACATCCGGCAGCAGTAAGCGGCTGACCGTGAGTGGACACCATGCCCTCCATTGACGATCCGTCAGCCTTCAGAGCTTTGCGAGCCATGACGGTATGACCGATGATAAGAGTGGGACGCTCCTTTTCGTTAATAGCCACAGAGAGAGCGCCGGCCATTGCAAGCGGGTCACATCCATCCACCTCCATCACGTGCCATCCCCATGAACGATACTTAGCAGCAGTGTCCTCACATGTCACTTCCTTCACCGTAGTGGAAAGCTGCACATCATTGGAGTCGTAGAACATGATCAGATTATGAAGGCCGAGAGCTCCGGCTATGCGGCCTGCTCCTTGCGACACCTCCTCCTGAATGCCGCCATCCGAAATAAAGGCATAAGTCTTGTGAGCCCAGGTCTCACCGCAACGCTCCACAATAAAACGCTCGGCTATGGCAGCCCCGACAGCCATCACATGGCCCTGACCAAGCGGACCGGAGGTATTCTCCACGCCTCGGATCGGATCAAGCTCCGGATGACCGGGAGTGACACTGCCCCACTGACGGAACTGTTTGAGTTCGTCAATCGTATAGCGGCCTGTCATTGCAAGCACACCATAAAGCATCGGCGACATGTGACCGGGGTCAAGGAAGAAACGGTCGCGCGCAAACCATTCAGGACGGTCAGGGTCATAGACCATGAACCTTGAGAAGAGCACATTGATGAAATCTGCAGCTCCGAGCGCACCGCCCGGATGTCCAGACTTAGCCTTCTCCACCATTTCAGCGATGAGGATACGAAGGTTGTCGGCCGCACGATTCATAAGTCGTGTATTCATGTTAACTTATCTGTTATATGATAATGAGTAAAGAAGCTTAAGTAGCTTAGAAAAAATAACCGATAGTGACTAAGTAACTTTGAAAATTCTGATATGATATATGTCCAAAATGTAGACATATATCATATCAGAATTTTTTTTAGCTACTTAAAGAGCATTCGGAATCTGGTTCTCATCCTCCACCGGAATATCCGTATTGACATTCTTCGAACCGATCACCGAGTAATAGAACAAGAATGCCAGCATGGCGATGACAAGCCAATAGGAAGTCATGTAGCCCACAGAGTTGGCGATGGCATTTTGGATAAGAGGCATCACGCCGCCACCGACTACCATCATCATGAAGATGCCTGATCCCTTGGCTGTATACTTGCCAAGCCCCTCGACTGCAAGATTGAAGATGCCACCCCACATGACGGAAGTGCAAAGGCCGCACAGCACAAGGAAGAGAGCGGCAAGGGGCACATTGTCGAAAGTGAACCCATCCTCCACTGAATATGCCGGCATAGTGACCGTAAGATCTGTGGTAGAAGTAAAGATTGCAAGAAGCAGAAGAAGGATAGCAAGGCCGGAAGCACCGATCAGCTGCGTACGGCTTGACACTTTCCCGGAGATGAACGAAGAGGAAAGACGGCCCACGAGCATCAGCAACCAATAGACAGCAGCCACAGCACCTGCCACCGCAGTGGCATTGCCCTGTATTCCGGAGACGGCAGTGTCAGAGAGATAGAAAATCAACACACCGGGAATACCCACCTCGATGCCGACATAAAAGAAAATTCCTATCGCGCCCAGAACAAAATGGCGGAAACTCCAGGGAGAATATTTATCTTTCACCACACTCTTGGCCTTGCCTCGCATGATATGAGGTTCGGGAATGGCTACGAAAGAGATGATGATGAAAGCCACCACAAACACGCCGATGGCAATCCATAAGAGAGGAGCCACATCGGCCATAGAAGTCTGCGCAGTGACAGTGCCGATAAGCATACCTACAAAGAGAGGAGTCAGAGTTCCGGCAAGCGAGTTGAGCGAGCCGCCAAGCTGCAGGAGCTGATTACCTTTGTTGCCACCTCCGGCCAGAAGGTTAAGCATCGGGTTGACCACCGTGTTGAGCATACACACCGAGAAACCGGCGATGAACGCACCAAGAAGATAGATCACATAATTGAGCATCAGCGGGCTTCCCTGCACGTTGAATACAGGCACGTCAGAACCCACCACGCTTGAAAGCCACTGCACAAACACACCGAGAGCACCAGTGGCCACAGCCACGAGAGCCGTCTTCTTATAGCCGATGCGGGTAAGCATATTTCCCGCCGGAATACCCATCACCAGATACGCCAGGAAGTTCATAAAGTTACCCACCATGCCGGCCCAAGCATAGTTGCCTTTCCAGATAGTTCCGATAGGAGCCGCGAGATTCGTCACAAATGAGATCATGGCGAAGAGGAAGAACATGGCCATTATAGCCACAATGTTACCCTTCTGCTGACCCGTATCGTTCTTTGTTACCTTGTCAGTCATATTCAATAATCTTAAAGTTATGTATATACTTCTATTGTTTTTCTATCTTCTAAAACTATCTCTTACGGCGTGTTTCTGATAATCCAATATTGAAAGACAGTCTGCATATCGTCAAATATCTTTCATCAACAAAACTTTTAATTTCGCCGCTCACTCCAACTCAATAGACGCGCTGTCCGAAAATCGCCGACCCGATTCTCACAAGATTCGAGCCTTCCTCCACAGCCAAAGGCCAATCGCCACTCATACCCATAGAGAGAATGTCAAATCCTCGGAGACCCAGACTTTCATCATCGCGTATTTCAGAAAAGACATTACGAATTGCGCGGAAGTCAGCTCTCACCCGCTCCGTATCATCCGTGTTGGAGGCCATTCCCATCACACCACATATATGTGTGGCACGGAGGGATTCAAAAGCCCTGTTCTGAAAGAACTCAAGGAGCTCCTCCGGATAGAAACCGAATTTAGTTTCCTCACGGGCCACGTGCACCTGCATGAGAACTCGTGCTGTGACTCCCTCGGTTTGGGCCGCCGCATCGACCGCCTCCAGAAGTCTGACAGAATCAATACTCTCAATCATAGCCGGATGAAGCGACATCAACTTCTTCACCTTATTAGTCTGCAGATGTCCGATAAAATGCCATTTTATATCAGCAGGCAGGGTCTCTACCTTGGATGCCAGTTCCTGCACCCTACTCTCACCGAATATTCGCTGACCGGCATTATATGCCTCCTCTATCGCCTCCGTAGGATGAAACTTGGAGACAGCCACCAGCTCCACTCCCTCCGGGAGTTCGGCATGAAGTCTTTTTATTTCCTCAGCTATCATAATCTTAATCTGTCAATCTTTCCGGACTCGCCCGGCTAAATCAATCTTTCTTGAAAGGAAACACATCCATTAGCATTGTCTCAGACAGAGAACCGATCTCATAGTCAGCCAACGTACCTTCCATTCCCTTTCGGAAATTGGAGAGAGCTCCGTCAAAATCAGTAGCCTGCACCAGAATCTGGCTCACAGTCTTCTTCTCAGTGCCGCTCTTCTCATCAAGCGTCATGAAGTTGACTTTCACCATATAATACCGATCGCCGGCTTCATCAAAAAATATTTCGGATATCTTCGTCTTCTTGACAGCAGAAATTGAAAATTCGCCCGAAATATAAGGTTTCATCTCTTCATTTATGCGCTGTTCGGCCTCAGTGAAGGTCAAAGCATCCACAAGATAAGGTTCGTTGACTTTCTTCACCATGCCGTTTTCCTGCATCTTGTCATAACGCACCTTACATTCAAACCATAGAGCCATCTCAGTAATTTTTCACAGAAAAAACAAGACTTCATTCCACATCGAAATCATCGACGCCCGCCACAGATCCTCTCCAAACCCGAATCCCGGGGAAAGCAACGTCAGCGAGAATAATCACATTTCACGTAGAAGAAGTCTCAAAACATTTATTTAAGTAGCTAAGAAAAATAAACGATAAATAACTAAGTAGCTTTGAAAATATCTTAATATGATATATGCGGCTAATTTTAGCCATCTTGACCTTGTCTCTCAGTCGCTTAGCTCGCTAAGCTCCTTCGCTCCGCGGCCAACCTGACTCAAAATTATCGCGCATCTATCATATTATTAATTGTTCTTAGCTACTTAAAAAATTTACTTACGCACTATAACAGAGCCGGAACCCTGATGCGTAGCAAGCACCAAAACCTCAGCAATCTGAACGTGGGCAGGTGCCTGAGCAGCATACACAGCCACATCGGCTATATCATCACCCGTGAGAGGTTTGATTCCTTTATACACATTGTCTGCGCGCTCATTATCCCCATGGAAACGCACACGCGAGAAATTAGTCTCCACCAATCCTGGTTTGATATTAGTGACACGCACAGCCGTGTCGGCCACATCTATTCTCAAACCATCGGTAATGGTCTTCACGGCAGCCTTAGTGGCACAATACACATTGCCGCCGGCATATGCAGCATCCCCGGCCACCGAACCGATATTGATAACGTGGCCCTCACCGCGGGCCACCATATCAGGCACTACGAAACGAGTCATATTGAGAAGGCCCTTTATATTGGTGTCGACCATAATGTCCCAATCCTCGAAACTACCCTGATATTCCGGCTCAAGACCAAGAGCAAGCCCCGCATTATTGACAAGAACATCGACACGCTTCCATTCCTCCGGAAGCGCATCGAGTGCTTCCTTGAGTTCGTCACGATGACGCACATCCGCCAACATCGTGATATGCTCTATACCTTCATCTTTGAGTTCATTTGAAAGGGATGAAAGACGATCGGCATCCCGACCGTTAGCTATGACACGGTAGCCTGCACGGCCAAACTTCAGGACACACGAACGCCCGATGCCGCTTGTGGCTCCGGAAATGAGAACTGTCTTCTTCATGGTATTTAAAACGTTAACTACCGCCGGGAAGTTCGCCCTTACAAGGAAAAATCCCCCTCGTAAGGGGCTCTCTCTGACGGGCATTCCCCAGCTGTAAAACCTCCGCAAAGATAATAAAAAAAACACTAACAGCGCGGATAGGATAAAAAAATCATTTATTAAAGCCACATCTCACAAAAAACGTTATGTGGTATCAAGTAAATTTCACGAGTTTAAGAGAGAAGGGTAGCGCACTATCCTACCGATGAAACCCAGCTGAAGAATCCGGCGTTTGACATCAACGTGGACACGATTATACGACACCCGTCAAATCATTGTCGTCCAACATCTTGATCTACGCGGATAGTAAAAAATTAGATTATAATGTAAAAAAATATGAAGGTCAGAGGGGTGAAATAAAAAAAATTGTTAAATTTGCCGACATGAATACTATGAGTGGCAAACAGAACACCGTACGCCCCAATTTCGTGGCAAGAATATGGAGATTCTATTATGAAGGGTTCCGGCAGATGACCGTAGGGAAGACCCTATGGGCCATTATCCTTCTGAAACTGTTCGTATTCTTTGTAATTCTGAAGACCTTCTTCTTCCCCAACCTGCTGAAGCGTGATTTCAATAGCGACAGCGAAAGAGCAGCTCATGTCAGGCATGAACTCACCGACAGGAGCCGGAATAAATCGACAGAGAAAGCCGGGCCGTACTCTGAGCGTCTCCCTCTTCAGACTGATGGGAAAGAGGAGTAGCGACAGAGAGCAATGAGAAAAAATAGAGAAAAAAAGTAGAAATAAAACAGAAAAAGCAGGACAACAATAAAACCAAAAAGATATGGATGAATTAATGACCGTTGTGGAGTGGTCTCGCGCGCAATTCGCGCTGACGGCCATATATCATTGGCTGTTCGTGCCTCTGACTCTCGGCCTGTCGGTTATAGTAGCCGTCATGGAGAGTATCTACGTTAAGACCCAATCTGAGAAATGGCTTGCAGCCACAAAATTCTGGATGACACTGTTCGGGATCAACTTCGCCATAGGCGTGGCGACCGGCATGATTCTTGAATTTGAGTTCGGCACCAACTGGAGTAATTACTCCTGGTTTGTCGGCGACATCTTCGGTGCGCCACTCGCCATCGAGGGTCTGTTAGCCTTCTTTATGGAGTCCACGTTTGTGGCAGTGATGTTCTTCGGATGGAATAAGGTTAGTCCTCGATTCCATCTCGCCGCCACATGGCTCACAGCCATAGGCGCGAGCATCTCGGCTCTTTGGATTCTTGTAGCCAACAGCTGGATGCAATATCCGGTGGGGATGGAGTTTGACCCTGCACAGATGCGCAACGTGATGGACGACTTCTGGGCACTCTTCTCAGGAGTGGCCATCAACAAATTCCTGCATGCCACATTGAGCGGATGGGCACTCTCCGGAGTATTCGTCATCGGCGTGAGCTGCTGGATGCTCTTCAAGGGACGTAACCGCGAATTTGCAGTCCGCTCCATAAAAGTGGGTGCTTGGGTAGGCCTGACAGGACTTCTTCTGACCATGTACACCGGCGACGGGTCGGCAGTGGAGGTGACCAAGACCCAACCCATGAAACTCGCCGCAATGGAGGGTCTCTACCGTGGCACCACCGAACAAGGGCTTGTGGCTGTCGGCATGGTGAATCCCGATAAGAAATGGAACGACACTCAGGATGAATATCTCTTCGACATCACCATTCCCTACGGCCTCTCCATACTTGCAAAGCATGATCCGAAGGCTTTCGTGCCTGGCATCGCAGACATTGTAGAGGGTATCGACGTCAATGAGACGGGTGACACCATCAACACTGTGGGCTATGCTGAGAGAATTGCACGCGGCAAGGCTGCACACGAGGCTCTACGAGACTTTGACAAGGCGAGAGCCGCCGGCAATCTTACTCTCGAAAATGAAGCCCGCGAACGCCTGATGAAAGATTATCCCTATTTCGGCTACGGCTACTTCGACAGCGTAGACGAGGCAATCCCGCCGGTGGCGATGACATTCTATAGTTTCCGCATCATGGTTGTACTCGGAAGCTACTTCCTACTCTTTTATCTGATAGTATTACTGAGTCTTTATTGGAAAAAGCTGCCTATCGAGCAGGCACGCTGGCTGCAGGTGATAGCAATAGTATCGGTGCCCTTCATGTGGGTATGTTCCGAAGCAGGTTGGGTAGTGGCCGAAGTGGGTCGTCAGCCCTGGACAGTGCAGGATCTTCTGCCCACACGTGCGGCAATCTCATCGATACCGGCCTCTTCGGTGATCACCACCTTCTGGCTATTTGCCGGCATCTTCACAGTCTTACTTGTGGCTGAAGTGAGCATCATGATGCGTCAGATCAGCAAGAAATCAACAACGAATTTACAAACCGCTTACGTTTGAGAACCATGACATTAGAATATCTTCAAAACTATTGGTGGGTATTGATATCCATACTTGGTGCGCTTTTGGTGTTTCTTCTATTTGTTCAAGGCGGCCAGTCCATGCTCTTAGGCACACGCAGCAAGGAGCGACGCGATCTGATAGCCAACAGTATGGGACGCAAATGGGAACTGACTTTCACCACTCTCGTTGTGTTCGGCGGAGCTTTCTTCGCCTCCTTCCCTCTATTCTATTCCACGAGCTTCGGCGGAGCCTATTGGTTATGGGTGCTTATTCTCTTCACCTTCGTAGGGCAAGCGGTCAGCTATGAGTATCGACGGAAGAAAGGAAATATCTATGGCACAGGTTTCTATGATCTGCTGCTCTTCCTCAACGGCAGTGTGGGTTGCATACTGCTCGGAGTGGCTGTCTCGATGTTCTTCTTCGGAGCCGACTTCACCGTGACACGCGGTAATCTTCTCGACACAGCTTCCCCCGTCATCTCCCGCTGGGGAGAAGGCCACGGATTTGAAGCAATCTTCGACTGGCAGAATCTCGTGCTTGGCTTTGCCGTATTGTTTCTTGCCCGCACCATGGCTTGTCTCTATATGATGAACAATATCTCGCAAGACCGTTCCTTCTTTGCATCGCTTAAACGCGGAGTACTTCTCAACGGAGGTCTCTTCCTTATTTTCTTCCTTTGGTTCCTGACTATGCTGCTTCTTGCAGACGGCTATACAGTGACTACGGGTAGCTACGGCTATAACGAGACCGTGACGATCACACCTTATTTCTATCTCAACAACTATATCCGCCTCTGGTGGGCCGGCATAGCTCTGCTGATAGGAGTAGTGATGGTTCTTTATTCCTTTATCCGTAGCATCATGGCCGATCATTATACTCAGGGAATATGGTGGGCCGGCATCGGAGTATTCCTCGTAGTGGCAAGTCTCTTCTGGGTTGCCGGCTTTGGCGGGGGTGCTTATTATCCCTCCCTCTCCGACCCGATGAGTTCGCTGACCATACGCAACAGCAGTTCCTCTCACTTCACGCTCACCGTTATGAGCTGGGTGTCGCTGATCATCCCCTTCGTACTCGGATATATATGGTATGCGTGGGCATCGATGGACCGCCATAAACTCACCTCGGTGGAGCTTGAGGAAGCATCCCACAAGTATTGATTTGAGCTAATCCAAGGATTGTGAATGACTGTAGGTCGTCACGGTATGGATAGAATTCAATAGCTAATAGGAAGGTGTCTCGTTCAAACGGGACACCTTCAATTTCCGAAATAGAAAGATATGAACCAAGACCTTGATAAAAAAGATGAGGTGTCTGCGGGCAGTAATACCAGACTTTATTGGCAACTGTTCGCGACATTTTTCAAGATAGGAGCCTTTACATTCGGTGGCGGATGGGCCATGATCTCTATTATTGAACGTGAGATTGTGGATAAACACGGTTGGATCGAGCGGGCGGATTTTCTCGATCTCCTTGCAGTGGCACAGTCTCTTCCGGGTATTCTGGCTGTCAATATTGCCACTGCAGTCGGCGATAAGCTTCACGGATTTAAGGGGAGCGCACTTGCCTCGCTCGGTACGATTCTCCCCTCTTTCATCCTTATACTTGCCATTGCGATTTTCCTTACGCCGGACATCATCAAAAACAATCACACTATATCGGCCATCTTTATGGGAATACGTCCGGCTGTCGTGGCTCTCATCATAGCTCCGGTGATCACCTCCGCCAAGGCGGCCAAACTTAAATGGCGCACAATATGGATTCCATTAGTGACCGCACTTCTGATTTCACTCGATATGGGTTTCATCTCCTCCCCTATTCTCTTCATAGTGCTTGGTGCGCTGGGTGGATTCACGGTGTGGAGATATTCTGAGTATAGACTTAAGAGGGAACGTCAGTCCTAAATAACAGTTAACCGTATTGTGTCATTACTTTTTTCATAAGTAGCTAAGTAGCTAAGAAAAATTAAACGATATAATGACTAAGTAGCTTTGAAAATATCTTAATATGATATATGCGGCTAATTTTGGACATCTTGACCTTGTCTCTCAGTCGCTTAGCTCGCTAAGCTCCTTCGCTCCGCGGCCAACCTGTCTCAAAATTATCGCGCATCTATCATATTATTAATTGTTCTTAGCTACTTAAGATATTGCCGAGAGCAGACAGTCAGCGTAAGGAATAAATGGAATAGGGAGCTATATTCCGTGTTATCGGAATATAGCTCCCTATGTGATATTACATACCGGAGATGAGTATCGAGACCTCAGGTCATTTTACGCTCCACTCCACACCGTTCTTCGTGTCCTTGATATTGAATCCGAGTTCGGAAAGTTTGTCACGGATAAGGTCGGATGTAGCCCAGTCCTTATCAGCCTTGGCCTTTGCCCTGATGTCCATAAGGAGATCTACGGCTCCTTCGTAGGCATCAGTGGCTTTCCCATCTTCACTTTCAGCACCAATCTTCATTCCGAGAAGGTCGATGAGGAACACGTCAAAAAGACGCTTGAGCGATTCAATATCTTCCTGCGAGAGCTTAATTGTGCCGTCGGAGGCCTGATTTATGAATCTGCAAGCCTCAAAAAGCTGAGCGATCACCATCGGGGTGTTGAGATCATCGTCCATAGCCTCATAGCAAGCCTTCATAAAGTCGGGTAGCTCCACAGAACTCTTGTCAGCTGCAGAAAGCTTCTGCAGACGCATATACCCCTCCGTAATCTTCTGAAGAGCCTTTTCGGCAGCCTGCAGAGCCTCGTTGGAGAAATCCACCGTGCTGCGATACTGCGCCTGAAGGATAAAGAAGCGGATAGTCATCGGAGAATAAGCCTGCTGCAAGAGAGGGTGAGACCCATTGTAGAATTGCTCCAGTGTGATAAAGTTGCCGTATGACTTACCCATCTTCTTGCCGTTGATGGTGATCATATTATTGTGCAACCAATATCTCACGGCCTCATGACCCTGGGCCGCCACACTCTGGGCTATTTCACACTCATGATGAGGAAACATAAGGTCAAGGCCTCCGCCGTGAATGTCGAAAGTCTCGCCCAGATATTTCGTTCCCATCGTGGAGCACTCCAGATGCCAGCCCGGGAATCCCTCGCTCCAGGGAGAAGGCCAGTGCATGATATGCTCCGGCGATGCTTTCTTCCAAAGAGCGAAATCAAGCGGATTGCGCTTCTCCTCCTGCCCGTCGAGACGACGTGTGGTGTTGAGAAGATCTTCGATATTCCGGCCCGAGAGCTTGCCATAGTCATGAGCGGCATTATATTTCTCGACATCGAAATACACAGATCCGTTGCTCTCGTAAGCGAATCCGGCGTCTATAATCTTCTTGATATATTCTATCTGCTCGATTATATGGCCCGATGCATGAGGTTCGATGCTTGGCGGGAGCACATTGAGCAGCTCCATGTCATGATGATAGCGGTTGAGATAATACTGCACCACTTCCATCGGCTCAAGCTGCTCCAGACGAGCCTTCTTGGCAATCTTATCCTCCCCGGAGTCAGCGTCATGTTCGAGATGGCCTACATCAGTGATGTTGCGCACATAGCGCACCTTATAGCCCAGATGACGCAGGTAGCGGAAAAGGATATCGAATGTGATGGCAGGACGCGCATGTCCGAGATGTGCGTCGCCATACACAGTGGGACCGCACACATACATCCCCACATGTCCCTCATGCAGGGGCTTGAAGAGCTCTTTCGTGCGGCTCAGGGAATTGTAAAGGGTCAGATTGCTGTCCATTCTCACAATATTGACAGGGAAGGATTTATCAGTTGTTGCCTACGCCGGGATTCTTCGGAGCGCGGGGCTTGATCTCACCGAACTGTGACTCATACTTCTGCACATTGTCAGTGAGGGCAAACATCAGCTGCTTGGCATTCTCGGGGCTCATCACGATGCGGCTTACCACCGGAGCCTGGGGCATACCGGGAGCGGCGAAGATGAAGTCGATGAGGAATTCTGTGGGGCCGTGGCCGATCATTGCGAGGTTGCTGTATTTGCCGTCAGCCACTTCGGGACGCAGCTGGATCTGAATCTGGTTCTGATTCTGGTTCTTGTTTTCTGCCATTTTCTTAAGTTATTAATTATGATTATTGTTATCGAGGTCTGTAATTCCGGCAAGACTCAGGTTGTTCAAGCCATCCCTTGCAATGCCGGAGGGTTACGAAACGCGAAGATAATAATTTTTTTCGGAATGCAACGTAAAGACACAATCTTTTTTTAGTGCAATCCTCGTAAAAAATGTTAACGAGGACTAAGCCTCTTTGACCGATAACGAGAAGATAGACGATGTGGACGCGATTCTTCGCGTCCACATCGACAGGTAGGTATGATTGGGGATATGAGAATAGAGTTGATGTAAAATATTTTATCAGCGCATTATCGCAGAATTGTGGATAGCCTTGTTTGTAGCTTCATTATCTTTGCTCAATTCCTTTCCATACGAGATGGTATAAGATAGAGATAACGAGATATTTCTGCTTAGATCCGGCATAAATGTCTTCGAGACAGAGGAGTAATATTGGGATTCATAATAAGAGTATTCCGCTCTCTTGCCCAACCAGTTGTTGAACTTCAGTTCCGCTTTCAGATTCTTGACTGCCAGAGTCAGCATGAGTCCGTAAGAAGACGGAATTCTGTACCATTTACCGTATGCATTATTATTTTTATACGGGAAATTATAAAACAGAGTTGCAGAAAATGGACCAAGATAATAAGAGGCGTTCGCTTTACCGTGGAAATAAGTGATGTTATTGGATATTATTCCTGTCAGCTTCTCATTGAATACATGCCCGGATGCTGACAGTATGAGAGAATTACGCATCAAGCGGGCAGTGGCGGATATTACTCCTACTAATCTATGTTGACGGCAATCATCGCTAAAGCTTTTCAGCATTCCCTGCATTCCATCACCGGAGGAGAGGGGGGCATATACTTCGATCGGATAATTGTAATAATAGTTATAATGCATGGAAGCCGCCAGGCTGAGTTGATTTATCGGTAGGAAGGTATAATTTAAAGCTGTCCATAATCCTTTTGTCATTTTCAGATTGGAATTACCTGCCATCCATAACAAGATATTATCACGTATTATAGCCTCATTGGTCATATTTGACTTGGCTGGCGTTGTTACAATACTTGATTCTAAGCTAATCCCGTGGCGTGTATCACGTGTCCGATACTGTAATGAGATTATTGTTTGTGGTGTGAATCTCTTATTATAATTTATTCCGTTTAGGCGATAGAAGGAATAACCCGCTCCTGCACGTAAGAATATATTAAGTCCGAAATCAAAGTATTGTGAATAATGCAGGAGGGCAGCATTATTAGACGATGTAAGCCTTTGTAATGATTCAGTTGTCCCGGTGTAGAGATCTTTGTAGATATTATTATCAGTCGATATAATAGCCCCTATAGAATTGTTGTGTGATAGCTCTTTCTGATATAAGAGTGCTCCAACGGGAGAATAAGCCTTTTCTTTTATTCTATTCTCAATGGGAAAAAATTCTTCAGGGAAATAAAATGAATTGTTTCGATTGGCACTGTGGGAGAAACTCCAGTACATCATCAATGTATTTGACTTCGGCAGGTTGAATTGATAGGTGCCATCAGCAGTGATGTCTATAGATTGAGTGTCGGAATGCTCCGTGAAGGGAGAGTCCGGCAGAATATCCTTAGAATATGATACAATTCCGTCAAGTTCGTGGATAGGGGTGGCGGTACGGGTGAACGATATGTTGTGTTCGAGATAATATTTAGGATTGGAATAGATGGCGCGTATAAAAGCTTTCTGATTATTGTCGCGACCACGAAATCGCTCAGATTCCGAAGAGCGAAACAATTCATCCACTTTCAAGTCATTAAATAAGAAATGACGATACGTCTCCGTTGTCTGTTCTTTATATGTATCGTCCCAGCTTCCCGAAGCCGATACCGAGGCATCCAGTCGCAGTTTATGATAGTTGAATTTCTGATACAAGCCGCCTCCAATCTCATTATTGGCAAGCGTGGTGCCATCCATGAATGCCTTAGTATATCCACCCCATTCATATTCTTTCATAATGAAATTTATGACATGCTGTGCGCCCTGAAATCTGGGGTCAGTGGGATAATCAAGAACCTCCACACTCTTGACATCCTCAGTCTTCATCGCCTTAAGATCTTCGCGGTTAGCGGGAGTAAAGTTTATAAAAACACTCACATCCTGTTGAGTGATGAGTTTTATGCTTCCGTCCAGAGGGGATATGTCGAGTGTCGGGATCTGCATCATCCGCAGCAGAGATGTGCCGTCAAAAGCCGCCTTCTTCATCTTTTTACCCGGCACATATTCCGCACCGTTCTTTAAGATACGCTGCGTTCTGCCTTCAACAACTATTTCATCAAGATTTGTCAAGAGAGAATCCACATCCACCTCCATAGCCTGAGCAAACCCGCATAATCCAATATGAAACGACAATACAAATAAGAAGAAACGTAAATACTTTCTCATAAACACAGATGATTTTAAGGGTAATAAGCTACGATATTTATAGAAAATTCTATAAATATTTACTTTAAGTCCCACACAACACATGTCCCGTGCATGTATCGTGTGAGACTTATACGAAGTTTGAGAGCTGTCTATTAGCTTTTCTCGATGAATAGTTATTTACAACCAAATGTCTTAGTAACCAAGCAAGATACGTTGTTTACGTTACATCCGCAGTAGCCATTTGTGTCCTGAGGGATGGAAGTAGAGGTTTGACCTCCAAATACCTGCAAAGCATCGAGTTCTGTAAGAAGCTCAGGAGTCGCATTGACGACTCTGTTTTTTTGAGTATGGTTCATATTGGAATTAATTTGTCTATGCCTCAATATGAAGCATAGTGGTTGTAGACTGGATTATGTTTATTATATGATTTGCAAATTCCTTATCCTTACAAGGGTAAATACAAATAATTTTTCCACTGTCACGTAGTTGTTGTTCTCGCTTGACAACACATGGTCCCCAGTATAAGGGTAGGTACTTGCAATTTTGACATTCTTGTTGCCTCCCGTCAAACAGATGACCAGCGTATAAATCTGATATATCTTCCGACCAAATGATATCTCCCTCAGAATTAATTTTTCCCGGCAAATCATTAGGAGGCATATTATCGCATTTTCNGACTTTTCCATTAGGAAAAACACAATCGAAATAACGATAATCGGTATAGCATAAACCATGATGAATGGTAGAAGGAGTTAATCCATTAGCCCGAGCCTGATTAATAAGATAATCAACCACGTTCGAGTCTATTTCGGATTCTTCTTGCCAAACTTTTTGTATAGAGAATCTGATATTTGATTTTGCCTCCTCAGAGATATATTGGTTTATTCCATCAATGATTGAGTCTGGTTTTAGATTCTCTTTGGTATAGTTAAATCTCAAAGTAGTATGGATGTGTTGAGCAATTTGGTTAATATTGCTCATTGTCGTTTTAAAAGCTGACGCACCTCGAAGTATTTTGATCGAGTCATGCTCTTCCGGAGTTCCATCAATAGTAATCTGATAATGAGTTACCCCAGCTTCTCGCAGTTCTTTAATACGAGAATCGGTGAGAAGAGTACCATTAGTTGTAATACTACAATCAAATGTCTTGCCAAGAGATTGTGCTAAATCTCTTGAGAATATAGTAAGATCAAGTAAATGGTCGTAAGACATAAGAGGTTCTCCTCCAAACCATGTGAGAAGGAAGTGATTGATGCCTTTTTTACTTAGACGTTTCTTAATTAGGGATTTGATTCTTTCTATCGTTTTAGATGTCAGAAAAAGATTTTCATGATCTTGCGTACAGTACCAACAACGCAAATTGCATTGATACGTCGGAAGAATCATAAGGTAATATTGTGAGGGCATCGTTAAATGCTTATATTTTTCTTTGACATCCTCGAGTTCATTCTTTTTCCTTAGGTACCACAAAGCCATAGTTAGCCCTCTTACTAAGGAATTTGAAAAATTCCGGCAAGTGGTCTGAGGGATTCTCTATTATTGAACGGTAAATACTAATCCTATTCGAAGGTATTAATATGTATCGTTCTGTCAATCCATTATAAAGAATAATATGATTCTTATAAGGAACATAATAGTTATATCTAGAGGTTTTCATGGGTGAGAGGTTGGAAATTGAGGAACTTTGGTTATTGATTTTCTGCAAAATTAAAGAAAAATAATCTAATCTGCAAATATATAAGTGATTTATTTCTAAATTAATTTAATTAGGGGCGTAATGTATTGACAAACCTATTTATTATCAAATTGATAGATAAAGATTCTTATGGCTAAAAAAAGCTGTTGGACTTTGTAATAGCCCAACAGCTTTCTGTATGTAAGGGATTCATGAATGGTTTTTTAGGACATATCCTGTAAAAATGTTAGAGCGCAGGGGAGTGGCACTCCTTTATTCGGGATTGCTGATGTTGTTGTCGGTCTGTACGGTGTCAATGTGGCCGTCGGTCATAGTCACGATGTGATGGGCGATTAAGGCGAGGGAGGGATCGTGGGTCACCATCACAAAGGTCTGGCCAAGCTCTTCGCGCAGACGGATGAAGATATTCTGTATCTCTTCACGGTTGTGAGAGTCAAGACTGCCGGTGGGTTCGTCGGCAAGCACTACGCGCGGATTGTTGATCAGCGCACGTGCAATGGCAGTACGCTGTCGTTCGCCNCCACTCATAGCTGCCGGTTTATGAAGCAGTCGTTCCGACAGGCCCAGCATATCAAGAAGCCGGGCGGCCTCATTCATGGCGTGCGAACGGTTTTCACCCGCTATCAGGGCCGGCAGAGCCACATTCTCCTGCGCCGTGAATTCCGGCAGAAGCTGATGGAATTGAAACACGAATCCAATATTGCGGTTTCTGAACTCTGAAAGACGCTTGTCTCCGAAAGAGGTTATATCCCGGCCGTCATATCTGACGATGCCGCTGTCNGGCCGGTCGAGAGTGCCGGCTATCTGAAGCAGAGTGGTCTTGCCGGCACCGCTCGGACCGACCACAGCCACAGTCTCTCCCTCTTCAACTCGGAGACTAACTCCGTCAAGCACTTTCAGTTCGCCGTAAGATTTCCGGATATCTATTAAATCAATCATGATTTGAGATTATAAAATTTCAAAATCCGCCCGTCTTCCGCAGCACATGATTGGCAAGCAGAATCCCGAAAACGGCCGGGATAGATGCAAGTGTGCCGTAAGAAGACCGTTTGTTGGTACTTTCAGTCATTATTAGCGAAGAAGTGTGAGGCGATTCCGTGCTGGCCACGACTGTCAGACTTCGTCTCAGACCTATTTTTTTCAAACGCTGACGCACGGCGCGAGCGAGTCCGTCTTCCCGGGTGTCCCACAAGTCAAAATAACCGCACTTGGTGGGGTCAACCCGTCCGCCGGCTCCCATGGAGGAGATGATAGGAATCTTGCGCCGTATACATTCGGCGATGAGTGCGACCTTGGGTGCCACAGTGTCGATGGCATCCACGACATAATCGAACTCCGCGGAGAGAATATCCGGAATATTTTCAGGAGTCACGAACTCCACGAGAGAGCGCACTTCCGCATCGGGATTTATGTCACGAAATCTATCGGCAAACAGTGTCGCTTTGGCCTCTCCGATAGTGGAGCGTGTGGCTATCAACTGCCGGTTGAGATTGGAAAGAGCAACAGTATCGGCATCCACGAGGGTGAGCCTGCCNATCCCGGAGCGCAGTAATATTTCGGCTGCATATCCTCCGACACCTCCGACACCGACCACAAGCACATGAGTGGCCGACAATCTGTCGGTCGCCTNATCTCCGATCAACCGCCGTGTGCGGTCGTCCCATTGTGNAGACTGCGCTTCAATATCCATCAGGTCGTATCCAGGAGCCGGTAAAGCCTGTTTCGGCCACAGCAGCNTCTACCTGAGCGGCGTGTTCGCTATCCTCCGGAAGACCATGCACCTCCAACACCTTGTCTGCGCTGTTAAGGTCAAGATCCCACTCTGCGTTAGGGAATTTCTTTTTCATTCCTTCGAGAATTGCGCTGCGGCAACCCTCGCATTTGGCATTTGTCTTAAATTTCATATCAGGTAAAACTTTTAATGGTTCAATATCGGTTGACGGAATTATGTCCGCTCTTCTTTAAAACGGCTGAGCNGTCTCTTTTGTGTGACGGGATATCAATATTTTTAGATTCTAAGTAGCTAAGAACAATTAATAATATGATAGATGCGTGATAATTTTGAGTCAGGTTGGCCGCGGAACGAAGGAGNTTGGCGAGCTAAGCGACTGAGAGACAAGGTCAAGANGNCCGAAATTAGCCGCATATATCATATTAAGATACNTTCAAAGCTACTGAGTTATNATATCGTTTAATTTTTCTTAGCTACTTAGCTACTTATTACACAAAAATACAGAGGCGGCCGGAGAGAAAGAGTGCGATAAAGCTTAGGAAGACGGTCAGAGATGCCTGATCTTCCATTGCTGCGGATAGAGATTGTTGGCTCTTTGTCCGAGATTCTTGACAATGCCGAGTGGAATATTTTTATAAGTGACGGCGACATACCCTTTAGGAGCGTCGTCGATATGAATCGCCTCCCCCCTCAGATAAGACAGGGCTGTGTCAATATCCAGATCAGNAGAGGGTAGAGAGGAGGGGTTAAAGCGTGTGGAAAGCACCAGTTCGGTGGTGGGCACATATTCTTTCCCCTTCAATTCTGCTNCCTGGACTCCCCGGCTCACAGTCTTGACCTTATCTTCAAGGAGTGAGAGAGTTATGGCGNTCTCTTCCGTAAGGGCTACAATCTTCCTGCCTTCCTCTCTCAATATCCATGATCCGGATTCGTCCAGCCATGAAAGAACATCCCGCGTATAATAAGGGGTGTCAGCATTCCGCTTTTTCCCTTTTTTCTCCTTTCNTTCATTATGACCGGTATAGATGAGGCCGGGTTCTGATGATTCTTCAGCGTCACATTCCGGTTTGCGAAGAATAGCTGCGAAGAGGCCCTCTCCACGGGTGGAATGAGGCATAAAGCGCAGTGCCGGATATGAATACGCCAGAGCCGGCAATATTCCTCCCTTGCCGACCAACCCTGAGTCAATCGGACTCAACCCCTCTTTCTCGACGAGATAAGCCAGATTCTCCTCATTTTCCGTGAGATTGAAAGTGCAAGTGGAATAAATGAGTATTCCACCCGGNCTGAGAGCTTTGCAGGCGTTGGAAAGAATTTCACGTTGCAGAGCCGCACACTGCTCAGTGAGCTTTACATCCCATTGCGCGCGGGCATCGNCATCTTTNCTCATCATCCCCTCCCCGGAGCAAGGGGCATCCACGGCTACGATGTCGAAGACTTCCCCCACTGAAGCGAAAGATGCGCTGTCGTCATTGCAGATGATGGNCGGAGCATAGCCCCATTTCGTAAGATTCTCACGNAGNGCCCCNACNCGCTGACCTACATATTCATTGGCCACCATCACCCCCCTTTCCGGCATACGGGCTATCATAGCTGTAGTCTTTCCTCCGGGCGACGCACAGAGATCNAGCACCCGCGGACTTCTTCTCCTGGNCTCCGGCAGGGAATCAAGAGCAATGGTGATTAAATCCCCATACACCATCGAGGAGGGATCCTGCACATAGAAAGCGCCCGCATGAAGCAAAGGGTTAAGCGTGAAGACAGGACGCTCCTCAAGCACAAATCCCTCTGCGTTCCATGCCACAGGCNAGGCATCGGGATAGCCGACTGCCGCGACATCTGACATCTTCGAGGGNTTAATTCTGATTCCCGTGACGGGAGCGNGGAGCATAGCTTCAAGAAAAGCTGCATTGTCNAGGCCGGGCAGGGAGNNGGCCATCTCTTTGAATCCATCGGGTAGTAGCATGGCGAAAGGTCAATTTGGAGATGCAAATATAGTGATTTTCTGAAAAAATTAGTAATTTTGCACGCTTGTGGCAAAGATGGCAAAATTAGCCGCATATATCATATCAGGATATTTTCAAAGCTACTAAGTCATTAATCGTTAAATTATTCTTAAGTAGCTGGTCAAATTAAACGTATATTATACGCTNTGGCGATTTTGAGCNGATTTGGCTACGGAGCGAAGNAGCGATGCGGGCATCGNGACTGAGTGACAAAGCCGAAGCGGCCAAAATCGACAAGCGGATNATATGCGGGATATACGCCCACCTGTTTTTGACTNTTATTATATCGTTTTAATTTGAACAGCTACTTAGCTACTTAAGAGACACTTATGTCAATACAGCCGGCCCTCTANCTTATTCCGGTCACTATAAGCGATGCTCCTATTGACTCCGTGCTTCCTCCCGGTAATCTTGAGGTGGCGCGTTCCATACGCCATTTTATAGTGGAGAATGTTCGCACCGCACGCCGTTTCCTGCGTCGGTGTGACCGCACTTTCCCTATTGACGAAGTGACCTTCTATGAACTCAACAGTCACACCGATCTCTCGGAGGTGAGTTCCTATCTCGATCCTCTGCGTGGCGGACATCCCATGGGCGTAATGAGTGAGGCGGGTTGTCCGGCGGTAGCCGATCCGGGTGCGTTGCCNGTGAGTATCGCCCAGAGAGAAGGTCTTAAGGTGGTGCCCCTCGTGGGCCCTTCAAGTATCCTTATGGCTCTTATGGCCTCCGGTTTCAACGGCCAAGGCTTTTCTTTCCACGGTTATCTCCCNGTGGGCGATGCCGAGAGAGCGCGCCGGATACGCGAGCTTGAACAGCTCTCTATTCGCAGCGGCATGACCCAGATATTCATAGAGACTCCCTATCGCAACAACAGGATGATACGCACCCTCGCNGAGACCCTGCGGGGCTCTACACTCGTCAGTGTGGCCTCATCGCTCACCGATCCGGAAAAAGAGTCGGCGCTGACGCTCCCCGCATCGGCATGGCGCAANAGGGAGTATAACTACGATAAGCAGCCGGCTATCTTCCTCATTTGCGGTAATAAGTAGCTAAGAANAATTAATAATATGATAGATGCGCGATAATTTTGAGTCAGGTTGGCCGCGGAGCGAAGGAGCATAGCGAGCTAAGCGACTGAGTGACAAGGTCAAGATGGCCAAAATTAGCCGCATATATCATATTAAGATATTTTCAAAGCTACTGAGTTATTATATCGTTTAATTTTTCTTAGCTACTTACTTTTGATAAGAAAGGATGAAGCAGCAAAAAAAGATACTTTTCCAAGACCACCCGCAGCTCGATTTCGGCTGGCCCACAGCATCACGGAATACGCAACCGGTGGTGATTCCTCCGGCGTCGGCCTCAGATAGGAATATCGATTTTATGTCGTTGGGGTCAGGCTCCAGTGGCAACTGCTGTTATATCGGCACCGCAGCCGGAGGGTTGCTCATCGATGCCGGGGTTCGGGCCGATGTTGTGGAGGAGTCTCTGATGAAAGCCGGATTGAGTATCGACAATGTGAAAGGCATACTCCTCACCCATGATCATGCCGACCACATCAAATATGTGTACACGTTATTGCGCACCTATCGTCATATAAGACTTTTCTGCACCAACAGAGTGCTCAACGGACTGCTGCGACGACACTCCATCTCCAAGCGTGTGAAGGAATATCACACTCCGATATTCAAGGAGATTCCGTTTAAGGTGACTGACTTTGAGATCACGGCCTTCGAGGTGCCTCACGACGGCTCTGACAACATGGGATTTCATCTCGAAGCGAATGGCCGGCGTTTTGTCATGGCCACTGATCTCGGGGCTGTGACCGATAGGGCGCGATATTATATGAGCCGTGCGAATTATCTGATGATCGAGGCCAACTACGATCTGCAGATGCTCCGCATGGGTCGATATCCGGAATATCTCAAGGCTCGAATACAGACCACTCACGGTCATCTCGACAATGTAGACACCGCCGCTTTCGTGGCTGAAATCATGAATCCCGGTCTTGAATATGTGTTCCTCTGTCATTTATCGGCCGATAACAATACGCCGGCAAAGGCTGTCGGGACTGTGGAAGGAACTCTTGTGAAATCCGGGTATAAAGTCGGGGATGCCTCCGGGAGTCTGCAAGACCGGGCTTCGGATGTCCATCTCATGGCATTGCCACGCTATGAACCTTCCCGACGTTTTGTGTTCAGATCCAAAGATACTTAAGTGACACTTGATAATGAATAAAGATAATATGGGCTGTGCGGAGAGAACAACCGGACTACGCCCGATGGCGAATCTTGTCTTGCTTGCATCGGTGCTTTGCATAGTGGTGTTCCTTGCCGGATGTGAGGGCAAAGGTTCTCATGCTGCCGAGGGAAGCGAGTCGGCCGACTATTATCATGCCGACAACGACATCGCAATGGTGGTCAGAAGTCTGGCTGACGCTGTCAGTGTGGGCGAACCTCTTGATTCCGTAGACTATGATTATGATGGTATCCTGACCGACGGGCAGGGCACACCGCTTTACACCGATGTGCAGGGTGCGCCCGGCCAGTGGGAAGTAAATGTGGTAAGTCCGCACAGGGCTGTCATTCGTAATCTTTATCTCGGCGATCTTCTTCCCGGCGACCTTGAGGCATACATCACCGGGAGCCTCAACCTTACGGATGCCGACCTCGTGGAGACGCATGAATATGATTCTGACGATGAGTCTGACCTCGCGCTCTATTCCATTCCCGGAGGAGAACTCCGGTTCGAGACCCGTGCGGGAATCGCACCCAACGGTCTCGAAGGCCCGCTGATGAGTATTGTTATAGCGGCTCGCCAATAACTTGATATTCACCTCCCGATATAAGAAACCCCATCCCTCAACGTGTCTTTACGTTGCGGATGGGGTTATTTAATTCTCTGTTGTTCCTGATTGCGTGGTATTATCCGGTTGCTATCAAGGGTAGATGCGTCGGATTATTTATGCTCGAGTATCTCAAACGCACGCGCATAGTTGCGTATTTGCTTCACCATGGCCACGAGTCCGTTGCTGCGTGTGGGGGAAAGATGTTCGCTCAGCCCTATCTTGTCTATGAAATAGAAATCGGCGGATGCTATGTCAGAAGGTTTCTGATCGTTGACGACCCTGAGAAGAAGGGCTACGATTCCCTTGACGATCAAGGCATCGGAGTCCGCCTGAAAATGAATCTTCCCGTTCTCCTTTTTCTCGGCATCGATCCATACACGGCTCTGGCATCCCTCGATAAGGTGAGAAGGAGTCTTTCCAGATTCCGGATATTCCGGAAGAGTGTTGCCGAGATCGATAATGTAGGCATAACGATCCATCCAGTCGTCAAGACCGGAGAACTCTTCTATAATTTCGTCCTGTATTTCGTTGATGGTCATTGTCAATAATGTTTAATCGTGTTATTATTCAAATCAAATATGTGGACGTCCTCGGGGAACGTCCACATATAATAAACACATCAAATGAAAAATATACTTCTTATGCTTCAGCTTCGGCGGCAAGCTTTTCGCCCTCAGCCACTGTCTGCTCCGGAGTAGGGGAGTCGGCTGTGGCAGATTCGAGTTTCTTCATCACAGAGAAGATGAAGGCAGCCGAGACGAGGCATATACATGCGAGAATCACCCAAAGCATCCACACCGGGATATTACCCCAGAGAAGCATCGGAATAGACACAAGGTAATTGCCCACGGCAGTGGCGGCAAACCATCCGCCCATCATAGAGCCCTTGAGTTTCGGAGGAGCCACCTTGCTCACGAACGATATACCCATCGGCGAGAGCAGCAACTCGGCGAAAGTAAGCAAGAGATATGTAGATATGAGCCAGTTGGGGGAGACATTGCCGGAGGTGCCGGTGACGCCGCTCGCTGAGCCGATCACCATGACGCCGTAGGCCACAGCAGCCATTATCATGCCATATCCTATCTTTCGGGGAGCGCTTGGCTCCTTACCGCGCGATGCAAGCGCACTGAATATTGCCAGCGACACCGGAGTGAGCGCAACTACGAAGAAGGGATTGAACTGCTGATAAATCTGAGGCTGCAGACCACTCACGGGGTCGGGGGTAGACATATAGAAATACGTGATACACCCGGCGGCTGCCAGAAAGACCAACGCGGAGACCGTCTTGCCGGTAGCTTTCTTGCTCTGGATAAATCCAAAGATAGAATATACTCCGACTGCCACACTGAGAAGAGCCCATACGTTGAATCCGATTCGGGTCCAGCCGGAAGCCTCCGGATTGGTGCAGCTCTTGGCAAACTCAGTCAGAGTGGCACCATTCTGATGGAACACCATCCAGAAGAAGATGACCACAGCGAATACGAGCAGCAAAGCCACAACCCTCGCCTTTGTCTGAGCCGGTGTCAGCTCGGGCCCGGCGGCTGCTGCCGCTTTCTGCGACTGGTTCTTCTTGTCGGTGAGAATGTGGGAATATGTGCTGCGTCCGAGGAAGTAGATAAGGAAGCTCAGCACCAGCGAACCGCAAGCCACTGCGAATGCATAGCCGTAGCCCGTTGTGAGGGTCGTGATATATTCCGTTGCGAAAGCCGTAAGGTCACCGGCCTGCATCCCGTTGGCGGCTGCAATTTCGGTAATCTCGTTTCCATTGTTTGCTCCGTCAAGATATTGATTGCAGAGAGAAGGAAGCGAGGACACGTAGGTGAACCCTTTGGCCTTCATAGCCACATTGGTCATGGCGGTGGCCATCATCGGAGCGAACATCGATCCGATGTTGATGGCCATATAGAAGAGTGAGAAGGCGGCGTCGCGTTGGTTGGAATAGCGGGGGTCGTTGTAGAGGTCGCCCACCATCACCTGGAGATTACCTTTGAAGAGGCCCGTGCCCGCGGCTATCAGGAAGAGGGCACAGCAGAGTATGGCGAGCGAAGTGTTGCTGCGGATGTCGGTAGGCACCGCCATGACGGCATAACCCGCCAGCATGACGAACAGACCCGTCACCACACACTTCGAGAAGCTCCACTTGTCGGCCACCCAGCCTCCGACGAGAGGCATGAAATAGACCAAAGCAAGGAAACCGGCGTAGATCTGACCCGACACGGCTGAGTCGAGTCCGAACTTAGCCTGCAGGAAAAGCAGGAATATGGCCAGCATCGTGTAGTAGCCGAAGCGTTCGCCGGTGTTGGCCAAGGCGAGGACATAGAGCCCTTTCGGTTGATTCTCAAACATTTTTTTTCTTAGCTACTTATGAGCGGAAATTATTTGCCGGTGACACGTTCGAGCCAGTTGACCATACCGAGCATGATGCCCATGGAGACCACGCACACTGAGAGGAATACGGTCCAGGCCACCCATATCGGGCAGGCATTGTAGATAAGCGGGCCGATCCAGAGCAGAAGATTGCCCACGGCAGTGGCACCGAGCCAAAGACCCTGACAGAGACCCTGAAGATGCTTGGGAGCCACTTTAGACACGAAGCTGAGTCCTAAAGGAGAAATGAAAAGCTCGGCCACAGTCAGGAAGAAATAGAGCACGAAGAGCACCCACGGACCTGTCTTGAGTTCGGCTGCGGTCTCAGGCGGCAGAGCCTTGAAGGCATCTGCGGAGGGATAACCCTTGATAAGGGAGAACACAGCCAGGAAGATGTAGGCCAGACCGGCCAGACCCATACCTATCGCAATCTTGCGGGGAGTGGATATCTCTTTGCCGCGTTTGGAGAGACGGCCGAAGAAGAACATCACCACGGGAGTGAGGATGATGACATAGAAGGGGTTGAGAGCCTGCCATATTTCAGGTTGAACGGAATCGGTCTTCACGAAGTCACGGGCGAAGAGAGAGAGAGAGGTGCCGTTCTGATGGAAAGAGAACCAGAAGAAGATGGCAATTCCGAGCACGGCGAAGAGAGCGGCCATACGCAGCTTGATCTCCTTGGCCATAGCTGCCTTCTCGTCAGCAGTATATTTGATAGTCTCCTCTTTTTCTTTCTTTCCCGGGGAGGGGAGTCCGTTCTTTGTGCAGATGAAGATAGTGAGAGAGATAAGCATCGCGGCCACAGAGGCTATGAAGGAGTAGTGGATGCCGGTGTTGAATACGTTGAGATATTCCGAGCAGAAGGCCGCGATATCCTTGGTGTTGCCGCCGACCTCTGTGATGAGTGCGTAGAGGTTGTTGACGTTCTGCGTGTTCATGCTGTCGGTGAGGCTCAGATATTCGTGGCATAATGCCGGAAGAGAGGCGTTGTAGGCCAGACCGTTTTCACCCAACCACCAGCTGCGGAGCATCGGAGCCACGAAAGGAGCGATCACGCCGCCGATATTGATGAATACGTAGAAAATCTGGAATCCTGAGTCACGCTGAGAAGCATAGCGGGGGTTGTCATAGAGCTGACCCACGATAGCCTGCAGGTTGCCTTTGAAAAGACCGTTGCCGAAGGCTATGAGGAAAAGCGCGCAGCAGGTCATGGTCAGCAGCCAATTCTGATTTTCGGCTGTCGCGAAGATCGGGAAGGCAAGCACAACGTAGCCTGAAGTCATGATGATAAGACCCCAGATGATTGTGGTCTTATAGTTCTGAGTCTTGTCGGCGATAAGGCCGCCTACGAGGCTGAGTACATAGATGCCGGCATAGAAAAAGGAATAGATAAGGGCGGATCTCTCCTCCGAGAGTCCGAACTTTGAGCATAGGAAGAGAACGAGTACGGCATTCATGATATAATAGCCGAAACGTTCGCCCATGTTGCTTAAAGCTGCCGGAATCAGGCCCTTGGGTTGGTTTTGAAACATGGTGTTAGTTGTATTTTGTTGTTTAGATTATTGTTTTCATGGTTGAGTGCCCGCCGGTATGATTGAATCCCGTTCTTCCTTAGGGGGAGGGGCATAGGGAATCCGATATTTGAAAGTGCAAAAGTAACTATAAAGAGTGGAATAATCAATCCGCGTACGCCAAAATGTAGTTTTTTTTTAATCGTAGATTTGTCTGAAAGAGATTAAATTGCTAACTTTGCACCGCATTGGTAAACACATTCCCCTGTCGGGAGAGGTTTACCGGGGCGGAATAACGCCGCCTTTTGTCATATATAATAATAAAAGAAAACTACCTCCGGACTCTTTTTTTGACGTAAGGTGCCCCTCTCTGATGATGAAGTTTGTGTTCCACAGAGAGATGCGCCGCACGTTCGGAAAAGACTCCTTTTTTTTACTGATATTCTCATACCTACATAAAAATGGCAACTTATCTTACCAAAGAAGGTTACGACAAAAAGATGCAGGAACTTGCCGAACTCGAGGCTCAGCGTCCTGCCATCAAGAACGCTATCGCAGAGGCACGCGATAAGGGCGACCTTTCCGAGAATGCTGAATATGATGCCGCAAAGGAGGCTCAGGGCATGCTTGAGATGAAGATAGCTAAAATCAAGGAACTCATATCCTCGGCACGCATCATTGATGAGACCCACCTGAATACGGAAGTAGTGGCGCTTCTCAACAAGGTGACAATCAAGAATCTCGGCACTGGTCAGGTGGTGACATATACCATTGTCTCTGAGGATGAGGCTAATTTCCGCGAGTTCAAACTCGCGTCATCCACTCCCATCGCCAAGGGCCTTATCGGCCATCGTAAAGGGGATGTGGTCGAGGTCACAGTGCCTGCCGGAGTGATGAAATTTGAGATTCTCAATATAGAGATTTGATAATCATGACTATATTTTCCCGTATCATCTCCGGTGAGATTCCCTGCTATAAGATAGCCGAGAATGAAGATTTCTTCGCTTTTCTTGACATCAATCCGGTGAATTGGGGTCATACCCTCGTGGTGCCCAAGAAGGAGACCGACTATATCTTCGATCTCTCCGATGATGAGCTCTCTGCCATGACTCTCTTCGCAAAGCGTGTGGCCGAGGCTCTGAAGGAGACTCTCCCTTGTCGCAAGGTAGGAATGGCGGTCATAGGTCTTGAAGTGCCGCACGCTCATATCCATCTTGTGCCGATGCGTTCTGAGGGCGACATGGATTTCTCTCATAAGATTTCAGATCCGGATCCTGAAAAGATGAAGCAGATAGCGGCCGCTGTCAGCGCGAATTTCAAGTGATTTTCTTCCCTCGGAATTTTGCGCGCAGAGAAGAATACTCCAGCACGGGGCTATGTGAATAACAAAATCCGGAGGTGTCCAACTATACACCTCCGGATTTTGTTATTTGTTGTAAACGGTCATTTTGTCTGACTGTATGATAAAATTAGCTCCCATGCGTATCCACAATTTCATAAAAATCTACGAAAAAAGTTTCATAGAAAACTGGGACCTGCCGGCCCTCACCGATTATCCCACAGGGAAGACTCTCAAATATTCCGACCTCGCCACAGAGATAGCCCGCGCTCATCTCTTTTTCGAGTACATCGGATTGAGTCCCGGCTCTAAAATTGCCTTATGTGGCCGTGATTCCTCCAATTGGGTGACGGTATATATGTCAGCTGTCACGTATGGTGCGGTCATTGTGCCGATTCTCTCGGAGTTCAATCCTGTTGATATCACCCATATCGTCAATCACTCCGAAGCGGAGTTGCTCTTTATCTCCGACTCTATCTGGGAGCATATTGATCCGGAGAGTCTTTTGAATGTGAAGGGCATCCTGTCGGTGGAGACCGGAAAACTGCTCCATGAGAATGTAGGTTCGGAGTTCTTGCGCGATTTCAAGCTCGTTAAACGACGTTTTAACCGCAGGTATCCCGAAGGATTCACCTCTCACGATGTCAGATATATAGATCGTGACAATTCCGAACTTGTTGAGATTAACTATACGTCAGGCACCACCGGTTTTTCAAAAGGTGTGATGCTGACCGGCGAGAATCTCTCGGGCAATGTGAGTTTCGGCATGGAGTCTGAACTTCATTTCCGCTCCTCCCGCGCACTCGCGTTCCTGCCTCTCGCCCATGCCTACGGATGCGCGTTCGATATGCTTACCCCTCTCGCCGTCGGATCGCATATCACTCTTCTTTGCAAGACACCCTCGCCGAGAGTGTTGCTGAAGGCCATGTCGGAAGTCANACCAAATCTCGTCATCTGTGTTCCGCTTATTCTTGAGAANATCTACCGTAATCAGATTCTTCCGATGATATCGAAAGGGACGATGCGCTGGACACTCGCCGTGCCTTTCCTCGATTCGCTTATCTACTCCAAGATACGCCGAAAACTTGTCGAGGCTTTCGGCGGAGAGTTTGAAGAGGTGATAGTGGGAGGTGCCCCGCTCAATCATGAGGTGGAGGAGTTCCTGCGTAAGATAGAATTCCCTTTCTCTGTCGGCTACGGCATGACGGAATGCGGCCCGCTTATCTCCTATTCTCCATGGCGGAAGTTTAAGGTCGNCTCTTCCGGCAAAGTGCTTCCTGATATGGAGGCTAAGATTCTTTCCGACGATCCTGCTCGTATTCCGGGTGAGATTTGCGTGAGGGGAGCGAATGTGATGAAGGGTTACTACAAGAATCCGGAAGCCACGGAGGCCGTCCTCGATGCCGACGGATGGCTGCATACAGGTGACATGGGCACACTCTCTCGGGATAATGTGCTTTCACTCCGTGGGCGAAGCAAGACTATGATTCTCTCTGCCTCAGGCCAGAATATATATCCCGAAGAGATAGAGGCGAAGCTCAATAATATGCCATTTGTCGCCGAGAGTCTGGTAGTGGAGCGCGACGGCAAACTCGTGGGTCTTGTCTATCCCGATTATGAAGCCATGGATCGCCTCGGACTCGCCAGCATAGATATGGATGAGACGGTGGAGAATGTACGTCAGGAACTAAATAAACTTGTGGCTCCTTACGAGCGCATATCCAAGATCATCCTTATGCCGGGTGAGTTTGAGAAGACTCCCAAACGCTCGATCAAGAGATTCCTTTACACTACATAAGCGGATTAGAATCCCGACTAAAAAATAATTCCCTGCGATGCTTCGCTCATCATAGGGAATTATTTTTTGAGATAGAATGGGGGTTATACGCGGTTGCGGGACTCACCTTCGATGAAGGCGCGGAGATTCTCCGCTGCAATACTCATAAGTCGTTGGCGAGCCTCAAAGGAAGCCCATCCTATATGGGGAGTGATATAGCAGTTGCGTGCCTTGAGCAAAGGATTGTCGTGTGAGGGTGGTTCTGACGAAAGCACATCAAGTCCGGCGGCATATATCTTCTCTTCATTCAGCGCAAGCGCGAGTGCTTCCTCATCCACAAGCGGACCCCGGCCGGTGTTGATGAGAATCGCACTTTTCTTCATCTGGTCGAGTCTGTGAGAATCGACCAGATGATGAGTCTCCGGAGTCAGCGGGCAGTGTAGGCTCACCACGTCACACTCGCTGAAGAGTCTGTCAAGATCCATCTTCTCCACTTCCCGAAGCTCCTCGGAAGTCTTCGAACTATAAGCTGCCACTCTCATTCCTAATGCGGCAGCCATGCGACACACAGCCCGGCCGATATTGCCATATCCCACCACTCCGAGACGCTTGCCGGCAAGCTCTATAAGGGGATAGTCCCAATAGGTGAAATCAGGATTGCGGCTCCATCTTCCTTCCCGGTTCTCGCAAGCATAATATTCCGCATGGTTGGTGATAGTGAGGAGCAGGGCCATGACGGTCTGGGCCACAGAATCCGTGCTGTAAGCCGGAATATTGGTGACGGTTATTCCGGCTTTATGAGCGGCCTCGATGTCCACGACATTATATCCTGTGGCAAGCACACCCACATACTTCAACTCCGGAAGAAGTGAAATCTCCTTCTCGCCCAATACGACCTTATTGGTCAGAACAGCATCGGCTCCGGCACAACGGGCCACGGTTTCCCAAGGAGCCGTGCGGTCGTAGACTGTGACGTCGCCCAATTCCTTTATAGCATCCCATGAAAGGTCGCCGGGATTGACGGTGTACCCGTCTAATATGACAATTTTCATAATTCCTGTTGTCTGGTTTATGGCTCAAAATTAATCATTCTCAGCGAGTAGACCCATAATTTTTCGCCGAATATTTTCGCGAATGCGGAATAATCGCTAAATTTGGCCAAAATTACGCTATAGCTTTAACGATAACATGACTAAAAAACTCAAAATCAGAGACCTTACGCTGCGCGACGGCCAGCAGTCTCTCTTTGCAACCCGTCTGAAGCAGGAGTATGTCAGCCGGCTTTTACCTCTCTATCGCGATGCCAAATTCTATATCATGGAAGTGTGGGGTGGTGCTGTGCCCGACTCCGTGATGCGTTATCTTGGTGAAAGTCCCTGGGAGCGTCTCCGCAGCTGCAGCCGCGAGATGAAGGGAATCTCCCTGCTTTCTGCTCTTTCACGCGGACGCAACCTCTTCGGCTATGTTCCTTATCCCGACCGTGTGCTCGAGGGCTTCTATCGTGAGGCTGTCAAGAACGGTCTGAATGTGATGCGTATCTTCGACGCCCTCAACGATATCAACAATATCAAGGGTTCTATCAAGATGATCAACGACCTCGACGGTTTCAATGGCAACGTTGCTATCGCTGACACTGCCGTATGCTACACTGTCGATCCGAAGGGCACTCCCGAAGAAGAGAAAATCTTTACCGACGAATATTTTGTGGCCAAAGCTGTCGAGATGGAGAAACTCGGAGCAAAGATGGTCACTCTCAAGGATATGGCCGGACTCGTGAGCCCGTCGCGTATCTACTCTCTGATGCCGAAACTGAAGGCTGCCCTGAGCGTGCCTGTAGATTTCCATACTCACTGCACTCCGGGTTATGGCCTTGCAGCTGTGCTAACAGCCATCATTCAGGGTGTGGACATCGTTGACACCAATATCTGGTGGTTTGGCGGTGGTTCCGCAGCTCCTTCTATCGAGCTTATCGAAATCTTCTGCCGCAAGATGGGTGTGGAGGTCGATGTCAACATGGAGGCTGTGGCCCGCATCCGTCATGAGCTTAAGGATGCGCGTAAGTCGCTCGCCGAATTTGACCTCAACAAGGATAAGTGGCCGCGCGACTTCGATGAGGCTCTTGCCGAAATGCCGGCTGAAATCGATGCTGAGTTTGACCGCGCCATTGAGGCTGCCAAGGCAAACCGTGAGGACGAACTCCTCGATGCTTGCCATAAGATCGAGGCTTACTTCGGTCTTCCCAAGCCCAACGAACTGGTGAAGAATGCCGAGGTGCCGGGCGGTATGTATTCCAATATGGTGGCCAACCTTCGCGCTCTCGGTGCCGAGGACGTTCTTGAGGATGCCATGGCTCTTATTCCGAAGGTGCGTCGCGATGCCGGTCTGGTGCCTCTGGTGACTCCTACAAGCCAGATCGTAGGCTCTCAGGCCGTTGCTCTCGCTGTTGACCGTCGTAAGGGCAACCCTGACTACACTAATAAGAACAATCAATTCATCTCACTCGTGAAGGGTGAATATGGACAGACTCCGGTGCCCGTGGATCCCAAGTTCCGCGAGCAGATCACCGGTAGCCCCGAGGAGAAACCCTACGACGTAAGCTCCTATAAGACTCCCGCTAACCCTGAACTTGATAAGTTCGGTGGTCTTAAGCTGGCTTCAAATGAGGAGGAATTCCTCCTTCTCGAACTTCTGCCGACTGTGGCTAAGACATTCCTTACCAACCTCAGAAAGGCTGAGTATGAGGCTAATCCCGGCGTAGCTAAGGCTGCTGAAGCTCCCAAGGCTGCCGAGGCTGCCGCAGGCGATGTCACCGGTGAAGTGTTCTGTGCTCCCATGGGTGGCACAGTGCTCGAAATCAACGTTAAGCCCGGCGACACTGTTGCTCCCGGTCAGGTTGTGCTCAAATATGAGGCTATGAAGATGGAGAATGATCTCGCTTGCGACAAGGGCGGCGTTGTGAAGCGTGTGCTCGTAGCTGAAGGTGAGGTCATGGCCACAGATCAGCCCCTCATCGAGTTTGTAGGCGAAGGCGGAGCAGCAGCTCCCGCTGCCGGAGAGATTGTGGCCGACGGCCCGCAGATGCTCGCTCCTATGGGTGGCACAGTGCTCGAGGTGAAGGTGAAGGCCGGTGACAGCGTGAATGCCGGTGATGTCATCCTCACATACGAGGCTATGAAGATGGAGAATAATCTCATTGCCGATCGTGCCGGTGTAATCGCCAAGGTGCTTGTAGAAGACGGCGATGTGATGGCCACTGACCAGCCTATCGTGCAGTTTGGTTCTGCTGCTGCCGGAGCTCCCGCTCCCAAGAAGGCTGCCGCTCCCAAACCCGCTGCCAAGCCTGCCAAGCCCACAGTGCCCTCTATCGAGGTGGCTCCTGTTCAGGGCATCGACAGCTCCAAGGCTGTAGCAGGTGTTGACGGTGGTTCCGCTTCCGTTAATCCCGTGCCTTCCCGCAAGGAGAAGGGTGGCGCTCCCCAGATTCGTCTTGCTGCCGGCACCACTCTTGAGATCAACGTAAATCCCGATGGAGGCGTGTCTATCCGAATCACTACCGGCAACTGATTCAATGACATTCCAATAAGGATATTATGAAAGTGGGGACTGTGGTCACGTAATGGCTACAGTCCCTTTTTCTCTATTCCGCTGTTTATGATGAATGAGAAACGCATGAGGCGAAAGATAATAATTGCCTTGGACTCTTTCAAAGGCTCGTTGTCAAGTAAGGAGGCCGGACAGGCAGCTGCCCGGGGTGTCCGCCAAGCTTTACCCGGGCACCAAGTGAAGGTAATACCTGTGGCTGACGGGGGAGAAGGCACAGCAGAGGCTCTTGCCGCTGCTACCGGCGGAAGAATGGTGAGCGTCTTGGCTCCCGATCCTCTCGGTCGGATAGTAAACGTTTCCTACGGTTTATCGGATTCTTTTGCCGCGATAGATGTGGCGGCGGCAAGCGGACTTACGCTCGTGAAGCCCGAAGAAAGAAATCCGGAAATCACCGATTCTTTCGGCACAGGTATCCTTATCAAGGATGCGATAGAACGTGGATACCGTAATTTCATCATAGGATTGGGTGGAAGTGCCACAAATGATGCCGGTGTGGGGATGCTGCGGGCACTCGGTTACAGATTTCTTGATTGCAATGGAAGAGAAGTTCGGGGAGGCGGTGGCAGCTGTCTTCGTATATGGCGTATAGATTCCGCTGAAGTTGATCCACGCCTTGGAGAATGCAGTTTTACAGTAGCGAGCGACGTCCGCAATATCCTGTTGGGAAACGAAGGGGCAAGCCGGATTTTCGCACCCCAGAAAGGAGCGGATGAAGCAATGGTGACACGCCTGGACAAGAGTCTCACATCGTTCTCACTGATAGCGAAAGAATTTCTGGGTCATGATTATTCCTCATCACCCGGAGCCGGAGCCGCCGGAGGACTCGGCTTCGCCTTCATAGCCTTCCTTGGCGCAACCCTACGCTCAGGAGTGGATCTGATTTTGGATACTGTCGGTTTTGATGATGCCTTGAGGGATGCGTCACTTGTTATCACAGGCGAAGGACGCCTTGACCTGACAACACTGATGGGAAAGACACCGGAAGGAATCCTCCGCCGGGCTACTCGATGCGGAATCCCCGTCATCGGAATTGGAGGGTCCGTAAGTCCGGAAGCTGTAGATACTCTTCTTGAGGCAGGTTTCCGCTCCATCTTTCCCATAGTCCCCGGAGTCATTAGTCTTGAAGAAGCCATGAACCCAAAGAACGCCGTCGCTAATATAGAAAGAACCGTAGCTCAGATTCTCCGCACTGCTGCCATATAGAAAAGAACAGAAATCAAACTCCACTGAATAAGGATCTCATACAAATAGATTCAGCGATCGAATTGAGATAGACGAAAGTCTCACGAGCGTCAGGCAGGGAATTTAAAGGAGCGAGAATCAACAGACGCCCGGAAGAACAGAGATAATAATTATGAGAAGACGGTTTTTCTCTCTCGGCCAGCGGGCTATTCGAGATAAGTATAATCTTGCCATTTACCGACTCACACTGCCGTCTGACCTCCTTCTCTTGCGATGATATAAAAGGGGAGACAAGCACACCCCCGTTCTCAGAAAGATGCTTCCATCGCCTTAATTTAGCTTCCTTCAGCTGAGTAGAATCAGCCCTATGAACAATTACCGGAGCCTTAAAAGGATTCTGTAATAATTGAAGATTGCCGTAAGCCTGCCAAGAACTCCCGTTGATATCGATATTGTTCAGCCGGGAAAAGAAATTCGGATTCTCCCTTCTTATCAGAAGTCTTTTCGGATTCTCCCGGATATAGTTCAGAATTGTATTCAGATCATGAGCCGGACGGAGATACCGATCATGAAAATCATCAGCAAATACCTTCGCGACATTTGGATAAAGCTTCCTGACCCCCTGCCCCGTTTTCACCTTCATTATCCCGATATAACTCCCCAGAGAGCGCGGCAGATAATCTCTGACAAAAATAGCGAAATGAATATGATCAGACATGATTACATACTGCAATATCTGCAAGCTCGGGCAAAGATTAGGAAAATTACGGATATTCCTTTCAATAATTTCACCGACAGGGCTTCTTGTGACAAGAGGGCTTTGGGAAGAGCCGGAAACAAACGAAAAAACCGGACAAGCGGCATCTTTCCCGATAGTGATATGATATATACACCGCTTCCTATAATCATGCAGAGGATCCCGCCCCATAGCCTAAAAATTAAAAAAGATAATAAATTTTCGCTGCAATCTTGCCGCTTCCCTTCCAGAGCCTCTTCGCCGCAATCTTGCCGCTGCTCTTCCAGAGCATTTTCGCCGCAATCTTGCCGCTGCTCTTCCAGAGCATTTTCGCTGCAATTTTGCCGCTGCTCTTCCAGAGCATTTTCGCCGCAAGCGGCGAATGCCAAAGACAAATACCGCCCACGACTGCTCCGGATTTAAGCCCCAAAAGCTTATTCCCTCTCAGCCTCCGGAGCTCAACTCTTCAAAGCAATCATTCCGGGCAGGCATCTCTGCAGCCTTTATCAGCCGGCTCATCCGCCCAATGAGGCGTAGCTCAGCCTGATGCCAAAGCTTCAGCCGGCTAAAGAGGCGCAGCTTAGTCTTATGGGCTTTATCAGCGGCAACTCAGAGTCATCGGTGGCGGCAGCGGAGCTGCGCTTTGATTCCTCCGAATAATTTGTCTTCCGCATCGTTCGCTTGCGAACGGGTAGGTGTCAATAGCCCGTCAGCACAACCGGCTCCCGCTCTCAAAATGCAAAAATAGTTAAAAAATAGATTCTGCTTTTATTTTTGATAGTGTTTTTTCAAAGCTAATTAGTCATTATATAATTTCCTTAGCTATTAATAGCGAAAATCCCGCAGGCAATTATGCTTGCGGGATTTCAGCGGCTTTGAAATTGGCGGAGTGACCGAGATTCGAACTCGGGATACGCTTTTGGCGTATACACGCTTTCCAGGCGTGCCTCTTCAGCCACTCGAGCATCACTCCAATATGATATGCCTGTCAAATCCCTCCCTGTTACGTATGATGCCCCATCTTTACAGAAGAACCTCATCCCTTTTACAGAAGAATCTCATCCCTTTCGTGGATAAAAATATCTCCCTCGGGTTGGTTTGACGGTGCAAAGTTAATGCTTTTATTTCATTCCGCAATAGTTATCACCGTAATTTTTTGTAATTTTGTAAAAAATTTTGTGACTCTCCGGCTTCACGGCTTTTGTCGCAAAGTAGATTCCATAGTTTATGAACTCATCTAAATCTTTGCCATTCAGTGGGATAGGAGCGTTATTGATGCTTTCTCTTTGCCTCGTGGCTGCCAGTTGTGGGAAGAAGAGCGGAGATTCCGGAAACTTTCCGGAAAACTTCAATGGACTTTCCGACGCTGAGAAGGTAGCTTATGTCATGCGTCATGCCACCCCCGACTCTGTGGCTCGTTTCATCTGTGATGCCTCGCTCGGCCGCGTGGAAGGCATCAGCATAGCCTCTTTGGCGGCTGCCTCTAATCACGCATACGAAAACTACACCGGCGATGACCTCGCTACCTTCTACGCCGAATACGACCGCTATGAGAGCGATATGCCCCTCCCGGAGAAGATGAAGCTTTATGTGCTCGCCGGCAAGGAAGACCCCCAGAAACTCGGCTATGAACTCGGCCTCTCTTACGTGGGCAATATCCGCGACAATCATCTCACTGCTGATCAGGTGGAGAAAGAACTAAAGGAATTTAAGAAAGCCTGTGGCGACGATTCCGACACCTATCGCCGATTCATCATCGGATTCCATACGGCTCTCGAACTCGAGCGCAATAACGGACTCCCGCAGGAGATTTATTCCCGCTTCATAAAATTTGAGTAAGCCCCCTGATATGCCCCCATCTGTCGGCTTATTTTTAGGAGTCACTTTAACTATTTACTGTAGTTATGAAAGCTATTTCAGAATATACTTCAGATGTGGAGACCCTTCTCCGCGATATAGAACTTCCCGGTGAGAAATTTGCCGGACTTACAGATCCTATCCGCTACGCCCTCTCCGCCGGCGGAAAACGTCTGCGCCCCGTGATGACTCTTATGGCGGCCGAGGCTTTCGGAGGCGACGCTATGCGCGCTGCCGACGCCGCCGTGGGTCTTGAGATTTTCCATAACTTCACGTTGCTGCATGATGATGTGATGGATAAATCGGAAGTGCGCCGCGGACGCCCGAGTGTCCATGCCCGTTTCGGTGTGAATTCTGCCATTCTTTCCGGCGACACTATGCTGACACTGGCTTCCATCTATATCAATAAGGTGGAAGATCTCCAGCTTCGCAGGGTCAACGATATTTTCAACAATATGGCTCTCGATGTCTATAAAGGACAGCAACTTGACATGGACTTCGAGACACGCGATGATGTGACCCTCGCTGACTACATAGAGATGATCTCGCTCAAGACCGGTGCGCTGCTCGGAGCCGCTCTGCAGATAGGAGCTGTGATCGGCGGAGCTTCCGACAAGGATGCCGGCAAGATGTATGAGTTTGGAATGAACGTGGGTCTGGCCTTCCAGATTCAGGATGACTGGCTTGACACATTCGGCGACTCCATCACCTTCGGCAAACCCATCGGAGGCGACATAGCCAACAACAAGAAGACTTATCTGCGTCTGGCAGTGGGAGAATCATCGGGAGCTGATGCCGGTGCTCTGAAGATGGCCATGACCATTCCGGACCGCGAGATGAAGATAAAGACCGTCACCCGTATCTACGAGAAAGCCGGTGTCGGCGATATGTGCCGAAAGGCTGTGGATGCCTACATGAGCAAAGCCCTCGGTGCGCTTCGCTCCACATCGCTCGACGATGACCGGAAGGATACCTTCCGCCGCCTTGCCGAAAAACTGGTGGGACGTAAGAAATAGAAACCGATTCTGAAATCATCAATCCCGCGCCAAAATGATTGACACTCACACTCATCTCTACGAAGAAGCCTTCGCCCCCGACGGAGGCGGGGAGGCAGCCGTGGATCGTGCGCTCGAAGCGGGCATACGCCATCTGGTGTTTCCCAATGTCGACAGCACCACGATAGCGCCGCTCCTCGCCTTGAAGGAGCGGCGGCCGGAGGTGGTGTCTGCAGCGATGGGGCTTCATCCCACATCGGTCAATGAGAATCGGCGCGATGAACTCGACCGCGTGGAGAAATATCTTGCCCGGGGCGGATTCGTCGCAGTAGGGGAGGTGGGGATGGATCTCTACTGGGATTCCACATTCCGCGAAGCACAGCGGGAGGTATTTGACACGCAGATAGGGTGGGCGGCAGCCTCCGGATTGCCGGTCATAATCCACTGCCGCGAAGCTCTTGATGATACACTCGATATCCTCCGCGGGCGACGGGGAAATCTTCCTCCTTTGGTTTTCCACAGCTTTACGCTTGGTCCGGATGAAGTAGCTCGGATAAGGAGCGTAGCCGATGCCTGGTTTGGCATCAACGGGGTGGTGACCTACAAGAATGCGGCCTCACTGCGCGAGGCTATCCCTGTGATAGGAGCGTCGCGGTTGCTGCTCGAGACAGATTCACCCTATCTTGCCCCCGTGCCACGCCGTGGCCGTCGTAATGAATCCTCCCTGCTTGGATATGTGCGTGATGTCGTGGCTCAGGCGGCCGGACTTTCGCCGGAGGAGATAGAGACGACAACCGACAGAAATGCCATCGGTCTCTTCCGGCTTCCGGTGGCAGACTCACCTGTCGGCGCCACTCCCTGAGACAATAATTAAAGCTGAATACCCTTATGATGACCATCCTTGCATCCACACTCGCGTTTCCGCTTTCGCAGCCGGTGGCCATCTTTTTGCTTGTGCTGGTGATTATTCTCGCCGGCCCGCTTATCTTCCGCCCCCTTAAGGTGCCTCCCCTCGTAGGCTTCATCATAGCCGGAGTGATAGTAGGTCCCTACGGATTCAATATCCTTGCCCGCGATGCCAGTTTTGAGATTTTCGGTCAGGTAGGTATACTATATCTGATGTTTTTGGCCGCCGTTGAGATTGACATGTATCATCTCAAACTCAACTCACGCAAGGGGATTGCTTATGGCTTGCTCACATTTGCCATACCGATGTTGGCGGGTATCTTGGGTTCGCGACTTGCCTTCGGCTGCTCCTGGGCCACCGCTATCCTCATAGCCGCCATGTATGCCGCCCATACTCTCGTGTCCTATCCGGTCGTGAGTCGCTTCGGTCTTTCCGACTCCAAGGCATCGGTCATTGCCGTCTGCGGCACGATTGTGGCTGTTCTCCTCGCTCTTGTCACGCTTGCGGAGGTGGTGGCGATTGCCGACAGCGGTCATTTCTCAGTCCTCTCTCTTGTAAGGCTCGTAATGCTCACTGTGGCCTACGCCGCAGTCGTGGGTTATCTGTTTCCGGTGCTCACCAAACTGTTCTTCCGTCATATCAATGACAGTGTAAGCCAATTTATATTTATCCTCACCCTTGTGCTCGGAGCCTCCCTTCTTGCTCAGATTATAGGTCTGGAGTCGATATTGGGAGCCTTCTATGCCGGACTGGTGCTCAATCGTTATGTCCCCAACCGCTCCGGACTCATGGGCCGCATCAACTTTGTGGGCAACGCCATATTCATACCCTACTTCCTGATAGGGGTAGGAATGCTGATAAACATCCACGTAGTGTTCAAAGGCTGGAATGTGGCTTGGGTGGCAGGAAATATGACGGTGGTGGCTCTCGGCTCGAAATGGATAGCCGCCTATATAGGGGAGAAGATGCTTGGACTCAGTGCGGAAGATCGTAAACTGATGTTCGGACTCTCGGCCGGCAAGGCCGCCGCCACTATCGCCGCAGCTCTTATCGGTTTTCAGCACGGGATGATTACGGAAGATATGATGAATGGCTCTGTGGTCATGATTCTCGTCTGCTGCATAGTCTCCACCGTAGTCACGGAGCGGGCCGCCATGCGGCTCCGTATCCGCCTGACGGAGGCCGAGATGCGTCAGGAGAATGCCACAATCCCGGGTGAATTTGCACGCCAGCTTGTGGCTGTGGCCAACCCCGTGACGGCGGAAGGATTGATGAAGATGGCAGTCTTCATGCGCAATAAGAAGAATACTCACCCCATCACGGCTCTGTTCGTGCGTCGCAGTGATGACCCTTCGGTGGTGGCAATGGGACGCAATGCTTTGCGGGCTGCCGTCAATGCCGCTCTTGCCGTAGACCTCGAGGTGAAGGATATGGAGCGTTATGACCTCAATATTGTCGACGGAGTGACAAATGTGGTCAAGGAGACACGCTCGTCGGATATTATCATAGGCTTGCACCGGCGCACCAATATAGTCGATACTTTCCACGGACAGATGGTGGAGCAGCTTCTGAAATCCACAGACAAGATGATATTCATGAGCCGCTGTTTCATCCCGGTGGATACTGTGGGGCGTATTCTTGTGTCTGTCCCGCCCAAAGCGGAGTTCGAGACCGGGTTCCAGTCATGGGTGGAGAGAATCGGCAATCTTGCCTCGCAGCTCGGATGCCGCGTTATATTCCTCGCCTATCAGTCGACAGCCGGATATATCAGTAATATCCTTGAGGAGGAAAAATATGCTATCCGCCATGAATATCTGGTGCTTGAATCGTGGGATGACTTTATAATCTATTCCGCACGCATCGATGACGACGATCTGCTGATGGTGGTGGGTGCGCGTCGCGGATCAATCTCGTATTCCGCAGACTCCGAGAATATGCCTTCCTTCCTGGCCCGCAATTTCTCAAGACAGAATCTGGTGGTCATATATCCGCAGCAATTCGGAGGATAAGAAGGAAAGAGGAGAGAGGAGAAGAGAAAGGAGAGGATAAGGATAAGCAAGATGGGTGGAGATGAAAGATGGTGGGAGATAAAGACAAATGTAAAACGAACCGGAGAAGATATGAAGTGTTGGTATAGTGTGATAGGAGGTGCGGTGGTATTGGCATTCGCCACAGCAGTTATTTCCTGCGGAGGCGGCTCTTCCGACCGAGTGGCGGATTCTGTCGGCTCCGCAGTAGAAAAAGCGGATGAGGCTGTCGATGTGCCCTCGGACGTGTTGATGTGTGCCGACAGCGTTTATCTTTCATCGGGAGGAGCCATTCCCATCGGTCTTGATGTGACGGATATTCCGGAAAGTATCGACGGACTCTACGACAATGTGGAGCGTGATACACAGGAAAGTATCGGAGAATATCACTTCATGCACGGTGAAGAGTACATATTCACGGCTCTCGACTTCGGAGATGGCAGGATAGATCTTCTTATGGCCAACACTTTCTCAATCAAGGCTCCTTTTGCCGGCGAATCTCCGGTGGGCCTTTCCGTACCGTTCAACCGCATCCTCGGGCTTCCGGGAGTGCAGACGGAGTGGTGTGAACTTGACGATACGGGTATGTGGTATTGGACCTGGCGCGGACTCTGGTTTGCTCCTGACCAGTCACATCTCACTCCTTCTCTCTCCACGAGCCTCTATAATGAGGAGAAGAGACCCTCGGTCAATGACTTTGACGATAGTGTCACGGTTGGCTATTTCGGCACAGGATGTCCTTTTTAAATCTTTTTTAGCTACCTGACTTTTTTATGAAATTTTCCTTGAAGGAATATGATTCAGATTATAGAAAATGCCTGTCAGTGGGTGATAACCGATCTCGGCTCTCTGACCGTTGATCCGTTTAATTCTCTCTTCCGGTTGCTACTGAGCATGATGCTCGGTGCAGCGGTGGGTTCGGAGCGTAAGCGGAAGGGTCAGATTGCCGGAGTGCGTACCTTCGCTCTCATCTCCATGGGAGCATGTCTGGCTATGCTGCTCTCCATATATGTCCCGCAGGAATATCTCGGATTGAAGAACGGCGNCCCGGGCCGAATCGCAGCCCAGGTCATCACCGGTATCGGCTTCATAGGCGGTGGCGCCATAATACAGATGAAGGGTTCCGTGAGAGGTCTCACCACTGCGGCCGGCATCTGGAGCACCGCCATAATCGGCATGGCCTGCGGCATAGGAATGTACTTTGTGGCCATAGGAGCCACAGTGATGATTTTCATCGTGCTTGTGATCTTCGAGATGTATGAACGCTGGCGCGGTGTAGGTCAGGAGGCAAAGGTGATCAACGTCACTGTGACAGGTGTTGTCGAAGATCTCGCTCCCTATCGCGAAGTGTTTAGAAATCAAAAGGTGCATCTCTCGACATTCTATATAGACTACGACTACAGCGGCGGACACACAGAAATCAGTTTTCTGATACTCGTTCATCCTCGCCGCGACATCCTGCCGTTGCTCGCCGCCGTGAAAGGGGTAGGCACGACTGAGCGTCTTGTGCTCTCCTCCCAACTTGATGTCTGAGCTGACGCCGTTCTCCATGTCTCACCGCTCTTTTTTCCGACCATACATTTATTGACAGATACTTATGAATAATATCCGCAAATCAGCAAGCCTGCTTTTCCTTCCGGTCGCAGCCTCCTTCAGCGGTCTCGCTCAGGAGAAAGAATCGGAGATTGTGACGCAGACAGTCACTGAGACAAATCCTGAGGAGGGAAAATCTCACACCGAAGAAAGCCATGTCAACGGATTGATAGCCGACCTCGCATGGATACTTCTTCTCGGAGCCATAGCCACACTTCTCTTCAAGAAACTCAAGCAGCCGGTGGTGCTCGGATACATTATCGCCGGATTCATAGCCAGTCCCCGCTTCGAGTATCTGCCCTCCATTACCAATCTGGAGAACATACAATTCTGGGCCGACCTCGGCATCGTGGTTCTTATGTTCACACTCGGATTGGAATTCAGTTTCAAGAAACTCATGAACTCCGGCTCGTCGGCGATTATAACAGCTCTGGTCATAATTGTAGGCATGACTTTGGCCGGCTTCGGAGTGGGGCGCCTGCTGAACCTCAACACCATCAACTGTATTTTCCTGGGAGGCATGATTTCCATGTCGTCCACCACCATAATCCTCAAGACTCTCTCCGACCTCGGTCTGCGGCAGAAACGGTTTGCATCGCTTGTGCTCGCGGTGCTCATAATCGAAGACCTCTTTGCGGTCCTGATGCTTGTGCTCCTCTCCTCCATGGCTATGGGCAATGTGGAGGGATCGGAATTGCTATTTTCCATCGGAAAGCTCTCCTTCTTCCTGATTATATGGTTTGTGGTGGGAGTATATGTCCTTCCGTCCGCTCTGATGAGGATGCAGTCTTTCCTCAACAGCGAGACGCTGCTTATAGTCTCGATGGGATTATGTTTCTCTATGGCGATATTCTCCGTGATGTGCGGTTTCTCGCTCGAGCTCGGAGCCTTCGTCATGGGTTCGATTCTCGCCGGCACAGTCCTTGCGGAGCGCATGGAGAAGGTAGTCACCCCGATAAAAGACCTTTTCGGAGCAGTGTTCTTCATCTCCGTAGGCATGATGGTTGATCCCTCCGTGATTGCCACATATTGGAGTGAGATTCTGCTGCTCGCCGCTGTTGTCATCATAGGTATGATAATCTTCGGCACACTCGGAATGCTGCTCACCGGCCAGAGCCTGAAGGTGGCCATAGAGAGTGGATTCACACTCACTCAGATAGGTGAGTTCTCTTTCATTATAGCCTCCCTCGGTATGGGACTCGGAGTGCTTCAGGAGTCGCTCTATCCTATCATTGTGGCTGTGTCGGTCATCACCATCTTCACTACTCCCTATTTTGTCAAACTCTCTCAGCCCGCTTCGGCCTGGGTGGAGGCTCATCTGCCGGGGGGTCTGCGGTTTCTCATCGACCGCTATTCAAAGCAGAGTTCCGACAGCAGCGAGACCCGCAGGCTGTGGCGTGATGTCCTTTCGCGCTATTTATGGCGCATCGTGCTATACTCGGTGGTGCTTCTTGCCATTGTCCTGGTGTCGCGCCAGATGCTATTCCCTCTGCTCGAGGATATTATTCCCCGCTACGGACGCCTTGTCTCGGTCATCATAACTCTCGCGGCCATGTCTCCCTTCCTTGCCGCCCTCTGTTTCAGCAGTACCAAACCCGACGAGCGTATGCGTCTGCACTCCACGGCCTCATTCTATGATGTGCCTCTTGTGGCCATGAGAGTGATACGCTATCTCGTGGGATTGCTCTTCACCGTGTGGTTTCTCGGTATCGTATACGGCCCGACTGTAGGGTGGATTGCCGGTGTGGTGTTCTTCGTATGCGTGATTCTCTTCAGCTCCACGCGCCTGATGAACCGGTATGACCAGATGGAACGCAAGTTCATGAACAATCTCAATATGCGCGAGAATACACGCCTCGGNACCAACAACAATCTCGTCAGCGATATGCATCAGGCATATATAGAGGTAGGACCTTACTGTAACTTTGTTGGCGACCGCATTCAGGATTCAGGGCTTCGTTCGGACTATGGTGTCAGCGTGTCAAGCATCCAGCGTGGCGAGCGGCTGATGCCTCTCCCTCCGAAGGAGATGCGTATTTTCCCGGGTGATATCCTTGGCGTAATAGGTACTGACGATCAGATAAAGCGTCTCAACGACGATATAGAACGCGAAGCGGCAGCCGCACGCAGTCTCAAGACCTATCAGCCGGTGGTGGAACTTCACAGCGTACGCCTCGCTCCGACTTCTCCGATCATCAATCGGCCGCTGGCTGAGACCGATCTCCGCCATGATTTCTACAGTATGATCGTAAAGATTCAGACTGCCGACGGAGAATTCGTCCAACCTGAGGCTGACACAGTCCTTAAGGCCGGTGATATAGTGTGGCTCGTAGGCGATGTCTCCGAATTCGATAAGATAAAGGGGGTCTGAGCCTACAGGTTTAGAGAAATAAAATTATGGATTGTCGCCCTCCGACTTGCCGATGATATACATATCGTAATACGATAGAAGTAGCGTGGTGAGCGGGAGGGCGATTATCAATCCCATGAAGCCTAAAAGACAACCCCACACGGAAAGCGAGAGCAGAATAATGGCCGGATTGAGTCCCATCACCTTACCCATGATGCGGGGCGTCAGCACAAGGTCCTGAATACACTGCACGATGATATAGACAGCCATACTCTCCCAGAAGATCACCCAGAAATCTGTGCCGGTGCTCACGGTGCTGACAATGCACAGTATCGCCGTCATAGGTAAGGATATGAGCTGAAGATATGGCACAAGATTGAGAATGCCGATAAAGAGACCGAGCACCACACCCATCGGCAATCCTATGATGAGGAAACCTATGGCAAACATCACGCCTACGAGAGAAGCAATCAGGAATTGACCGCGGAAATACCGGTTCATCGCATTCTTGATGTCGTCAAACACCCGAAACACACGTTTGCGATGGCGATGAGGAACAAGCTGTCTGAAACTCAACATCAGTCGATCGTAGTCGAGCATGATGAAGATGACGTAGAGCACCACTATGAGCCAACTAAATGCGCCGGCCAACAGGGCAAGTCCGGAATTAAGGAATTTCCACGAAGAGCTCACGGTGCTCTTTATGAGCTGCTGCCATTCGTTGCGCGAGAGCAGACGTGACACCTCGTTGAAGTCGATGTTCTCACGCAGAAACTTATGTATCTCGTCGCTGATGAAAGGAATATGTATCTGGCTTGTGGTATACTCCTTTATCATATCGGCCATCTCCGTGCTTTCGTTGATGATATAAGGCACGAAGATGATGCAGAGCGTTCCGACCGCCAGACAACTCTCGAGCAGAGTGAGCATCACCGGCACCAGACGCCGGTGCAACCGGAATATCTTCATATTCCATTGCACTAAAGGCTCGAGCATATAGGCTATCAGACACGCCACAAGAAAGGGGAGGAGCACCCCTTTGAGTATATTCAGCAGCATTAACACCGCCACTAACGTGACGACAGTGAAGATTATTCTCACTGTGCGGTCGAAGGTAAACGGCCGAGGTTCGTAGTTCTTATCCATTAAGTAAGTAGCTAAGAAAAATTTAATGACAGATCACCAAGTAGCTCTGAAAATGTCTTATATCTTTAATTTTTCTCAGCTACTTATCCGGAGGGAGTGATGGTATTCGGATTCAAAATTACAAACCTTTTCCGGGCTTGGCAAAGAATGAATGATAAAATCCGGAATAATTTTGCTAATTTTGTGGTCAGCGGTAAAAAACGACCTCGGACAGAATCATGGGGCCGCCCGCGACAATATATATATTATCAATTCAAACGCACACACACCGATGCACAACGTATATAATAGACTTTTAAGTCTGCTGCTTATTCTGCTTGTGGCTCTTCCGCTTTCTGCGGGCCGCTGGGATGAGGAGGTGGGCACCTTTGTAGCTTCCTCCGGAGTGAGTCAGGAGTCGATAGCCTTGCTTGTCATCGACCTTTCCGACGGCAAGACCCTTTGCTCCCACAATGAGAAAAAGCCCCTTGTGCCCGCCTCGATAATGAAGGCTGTCACAATCGCTACTTTGCTCGAGAAGTGTGGGCCCGACTGGCGTTATCGCACCCGGATATGCACCACAGGAAGCCTGCGCGACGGAGTGCTGGAGGGCAATATAGTGGTGGAAGGATGCGGCGACCCATCTGTCAACAGCACTTCCGGACCTGACTCTCCCGATATTGTCCAATCGATAGTGGATGCTCTTCAGGAGAAGGATGTGAGAAAGATAAAGGGAAAGATCATAGTAGACTGTTCTTATTTCCCCGCCCCGGCCGTGCCTCCCTCCTGGGCGAAAGGCGACCTCGCTCATTACTACGGCACCGGCTGCCACGGTTTTAATTTCGAGAATAATGCTGTCGGCAAGTCTGCCGTCTCCGACCCCTCTGCGAAATTTCGTACACGACTCTCTTCGGCTCTTGCCGCTGCCGGGATCGAATTATGCGGACAGGAAATATCGGACGGAAAACGACGTGAGCAACTCACTCTGCATCTCTCAGCCCCTATTGATGAGATAATGCGGTCATGCATGATGCGTAGCGACAATCTTTTTGCAGAGGCCTTTCTGCGCACATACGCCGCTCTCAACGATTGTCCCGCCACCCCCTCCGAGGGCGCACGCCTTGAACTCGCCTATTGGAAAAAACGTGGTCTGCCTACAGAGGGTGTGAACATAGTCGACGGCAGTGGCCTTTCCCGCTCTGACCGCATGACGGCTCTATTCATGGGCAAGATGCTGACAGATATGAGCGATGATGAAGTCTATGCATCCTTCTTCCCGCTTGCCGGACAGGAGGGAACACTGAAAAAATTTCTGGCCGGCACTCCACTCGATTCCTATATTGCGATGAAGACGGGAAGTATGAACGGAATCCAATGCTACGCCGGCTATAAGCTTGACGATGATTATGCTCCGACTCACGTAATCGTCATGATGGCCAACGAAATGAAGGATCGCGGAAGACTCCGCGGAGCGTTGCAGTCATTACTTCTAAAAATCTTTGGTTGAAGATTTGGCCGCATCCTTGTTATAAAAGAAGAATCAGACAACACACACATACTACAGTTATTCATATTCATCATGAAAGAAGAATCCCCCCTCTCAACCCTTCTTGACAGTATCTACGAGCTTGAGGGACTCGTCCACATAGCACTTAACCGCGAGAATCCTCCCGCTGTTCTAACTTCGCTCATCAAGCGTAAGGCGGAGACTGTGGCCGGAATGGCGAAGGAAATAGTGCTGCCTGAATCTCCGGAGAATGACAGGGTGTATGCGCAGTCTCCATTCCCTCCTGAGCTTGTCGACGCCGCAGAGGAGGAGGTGATACCGATGGAGACGGTCAGCCCTGATTATCCGCTCGGTGATGAATATTCAGGCAGCCGTATGTCGGAGGTAGCCGGTCTTGTTGCTGAATCGGTGGAGTCAGATGTGATTTCATCCGGGGTGATTGTGCCCGAAGAAAGAGGAGAGAAAGGAAATAGAGAGGAGAAAAGAGAGGAAAAAGAAGCGAGAGAAGCGAGAGAGGAGAAAGAGGAGAGAAATGCCGCACCCGCTTTGCCGGATGAGTATGTTTCCGACGATGAATATGAGGAATCCGTCGACAGCGAACTCTCATCATACGTCCTTCCCGATGAAGTCGCCGCGGAGCCCGCAGTCGCGCAGCCCGCAACCCCGCAACCCAGGGGTAAGGGAAAACCGGCGTTCAACCTCAACGACCGTTATCGCTTCCGCCGTACTCTCTTCAACGGCAGCGACAGCGAATATCAGGGTGCTTTATCCGTACTTGCCGGCATGAACTCCTATAGTGAGGCGGAGGCCTATTTCCTCGACACACTCGGCTGGAACCTGGAGAATGAGGAGGTGAAAGATTTTATGGCTCTTCTTGAAAATTGGTTTAAGTGATATAAAAAATTAGTTTAAGTGATATAAGAAGATATGTCAGGACGGCTTATAGTGGTACCTACACCGGTAGGCAACCTCGATGATATGACCTTTCGTGCCATAAATGCACTTAAGGAGGCGGATCTGATACTGGCTGAAGATACCCGCACCAGCGGTGTGCTGATGAAACATTTCGGTATCACTGTCCCGATGGAGAGCCATCACAAGTTTAACGAGCACGACAGAGTGGCAAGCGTGGCCGACAGAATAGAGGGCGGACTGAACGTGGCTCTTGTCAGCGACGCCGGCACTCCCGGCATCTCCGATCCGGGATTCATGCTCAGCAGGGAGTGTCGCAGGCGCGGGTTGACTGTGGAGTGTCTGCCCGGTGCCACAGCTTTCGTGCCGGCTCTTGTGGCCTCCGGCCTGCCTTGCGACAGATTCGTTTTCGAGGGTTTTCTGCCTCCGAAGAAGGGGCGCGCCACCCGGCTCTCAGCCCTTGCCGCCGACCCCCGCACTGTCGTGATATATGAATCGCCGAAACGGCTCGGACGTACTCTCCGGCAGCTGTCGGAATATTTCGGTCCCGACAGACCCGCCGCCGTGGCCAGAGAGATTTCAAAGCTTCATGAGACAGTATATCGCGACACTATCGGAGCCCTGGCCGAATACTTCGCAGTGAACCAAGCAAAGGGGGAAATTGTTATTGTGATATGTGGCACGGATAATGCCGTCCGCAACTCCTCTTCCGATGCTTACACCCGCCGGGATGAAGAATCAGATGAGGATTAATCATGTCAATAATTGAAAAATCACATAAACTATGAAAAAAACAATTCTTTGCCTTGGTTTAGGAGCTCTTCTGCTCGCCTCATGTTCAGGCAACCAGCAGAAACTCGATGAAGACTCCCAGCGTATTGCCGAACTCTCCGCAGAATACGAGGAGGCCAACAGCTTCAATGACTCGCTGATGCTCCTTATGGGCGATATATACACCGGTCTTGATTCCATCAATCAGCAGGAAGGTCTTCTGTATAATATGGGTCAGGGCGACAACGTCGACCGCCGTCAGGAGGTGCGACAGAATCTTGCCAATATCAAGGCTCGTCTCAACGCCAACCGTGCTCTCCTCGACAAGATGGAGGCTCAGCTCAAGAATTCCAACAACCAGAATTCCGTGCTGACAAAGACCATCGCCCAGCTCAAGGCCCATATCGAGCAGCAGGACCAGAAGATAGCCCAGCTTGAGGACGATCTGACTAAGGCCCGCGGTGAGATCGAGCAGCTCAACACTCAGGTGGCTGAAGGGCAGGAGCAGGTGAAGGCTGAGACTGCCGCCAAAGAGCAGGCACAGCAGGAGACAATCGCTGCCGAGAATGCTGCCAACACCGTCTATTATGCTATCGGCACAAATAAGGAACTGAAGCAGAACGGTCTGCTTGAGAAGAAGTTCCTCGGAGCCACAAAGGTACTTCAGGGTGAATTTGACGCCAACTATTTCACAAAGGGCGACCGTCGCAACATCACCTCTATCCCCACTCGCTCGAAGAAACTTAAGGTGTGGAGCAACATGCCGAAGGATTCCTACGAGATTGTGGAGGATGCACAGGGATTCAAGACCCTTAAGATCACTAATCCGAAGACTTTCTGGAGCCTGACTCCCTATCTTGTTCTTCAAGTGGATTGATCTTCACAGGGATAGTAAATAATTCTATAAGTAGCTGCTTATGGATTCAGTCGCTATGATTTCCGGTAGGTTCTTCCGGCGCACTGTGCCTATGCTGACATTGGTCGGCGGGCTGCTGCTGACAGCAGTAGGGTGTAAACCCACGGAGAAGAACTATAAGGCGGCCTACGATGCGGCTCTTGCAAAGCGTCAGACAAAGATTGACGCCGATCTCGGGGTGCCGGAAGAGGGACTGATAGTTGAAGGAGCCCCCGTGAGGCGCACGTTTGATGACACTCAGGTTTGGTATCTTGTCACCTCCATCGGAGCCCTCGACGAGGGGAGTCTGCCTCCGGGCAGATTCAATGTCGCCACAGGCGCATTCAAGATGCCCGTCAATGCGCTCGATCAGGCAAGGACACTCCGCGGACGCGGCTATGAGTCGCTCGCGGTGCGCGGAGAAAACGACCTCTTCTATACTGTCGTCTCAACCGAAGATTCCATATCCGGCGCCGTGGCCTTCTATAAGGAGTTCATTGATAGGAATCCGGAGTTCACTTACGTAGGACTGCCCTCCCTGACAATTATTGAGAAACGATAAATGAGTTTTCGATAATATAATAGTATTGTTAAAATATGTGAAATAATCCCGTCTGACACAGCCGTTATGGGTGTCAGACGGGATTTTTCTCTTAATTTTACGGATGCTTCCGGAGAGAATAGAATTCTCTGCAGAGGCATCCTTTAATATTTAAACGAGTGTGTTGAAAAGTTCTGTGCCTGTTGAATGTAATCGTCTGTCAGATGATAACTCATTGGATAGAAGACCATTGAATATAAGCATGAGCGTCAGCCCTTGGAGTCCTGAAGGCTTTAGCGTAAATTTGTAAATGTTTATAAATGTTAAAATATGTGTTTTTTTATTGTCAACCGTAATAAAACACTAAATTTGCATAATGTTAAGAGGACTACACACTTATTAAGGGACTCGAGCCGGGCATACCCCGGTAAATAAAACGTAGTCTGTCAAGACTCTCTGACCGATAAAAGACACCATGAAACTCAATTTGCCTGAAGCAAAGGAAGCGCACAGAGCGGGACACTCGTGTCCTCGTGTCTGTGTGATGTCGTTCCCGTCAATGGTGAGCTGCGTCGGCCTCACGGAAGAAAACAACAACAAATAATAACTTATGTCTAAATCATTTTAAGTATGAGAAAACTGTTTTTAATCCTGATGACGCTGGTAGCGTGCACATGGAGCCTTGCGGCCCAGACACGCACCTACCACGGCACCGTGGTTGATGCGGAGAACGAGCCGCTCATCGGCGCCACCATCATGCCAATAGGCGGTGGTCAAGGAGCAGCGGCCGACTTTGACGGTAATTTTACCCTCACAGTTCCCGCAAATGTCAAGAAGGCAAAGGTCTCTTATGTAGGTTATGAGACTAAGACTGTCGATCTTGCCGACGGCATGAAGATTGTTCTTTCTTCTACCGACACATCTCTTGACGACGTCGTTGTCGTCGCTTACGGTACTGCCAACAAGGAATCTCTCACCGGTTCTGTGGCTGTCGTAGGCGCAAAGGAAATCGAGGATCGCCCCGTCACGTCAGTGACTGCCGCCCTCGAGGGTAACGCTCCCGGTGTGCAGGTCAACAACTCTGTTGGTCAGCCGGGTTCTTCTCCTGAAATCCGTATCCGTGGCTTCAACTCTATCAACGGTACGAACGCTCCTCTCTATGTAGTGGATGGTATTCCCTACACCGGNTCTATCGCCGACCTTAACCCCGCCGACATCGAGTCTATGTCTGTGCTTAAGGATGCCGCTTCCGCAGCTCTCTACGGTAACCGTGGTGCCAACGGTGTGATTCTTATCACCACCAAGAAGGCTAAAAAAGCCGGTAAGGTGGACGTGACTCTCCAGATCCGTCAGGGTATGTACAATCGTGCGCTTCCTTTCTACGATCGCCTCGAGCCCAACGAGTGGATGCAGGCTGCCTTCGACGCACAGGTTAACGGTGCTTACTCCACCGGTACTTACGCCACTTATCAGGACGCTGTCGACTTCTATCGCGATAAGTTCGTTTCTCAGTTCGCCAACAATAATATCTGGGGTGTGCCCGACAATGAACTCTTCGATAGCAACGGTAAGTTCATCCAGCGTGACTATCTGTCAGGCTATGCCGACGACCTCGACTGGTGGAAGGCTCTCTCTCAGAATGGCTATCGCCAGGAATATAATGTCAATGCAGCTGCCGCTACCGACAAGTTCAATATCTTCGCTTCTGTCGGCTATCTCAAGGAGAATGGCTATATGCTCATGACTGACTTCGAACGTTTCAACGCACGACTCAACGCCAACTTCCAGCCGGTTGACTACTTCAAGTTTGGTGTCAATCTCGCTTCTACAGCTCAGGAATCCATGACAGGTCCGAGTTCGGGAGGCACTGATTTAGCCACCAACCCCTTCCTCTCCATGTTCATGGCTCCTATCTATCCCTACTATGCTCACAATACCAACACCGGTGCTGTGATCTATGGCGAAGACGGTCAGCCTGTATGGAACACCGCCACTTATCTTAACGGAGACAACGTGGCTTGGGTGAATCGTCTTGACAAAGCCAACTACTCTGCTACTGTAGTTGACGGTACTATCTACGGCACTGCCGTCATCCCTTACGGTTTCGAGCTTACTGTTCGCGGTTCTATCCACCGTGACAAGACCACTTCTATGACCTACATGAACAATGAGGTAGGTTCCGGTAAGGGTCTCGGTATCCTCAGCCAGACGGTAGGCAAATACAACAGCCACCAGTTCATGCAGACTCTTACATGGGATCACAACTACGGCGACCACCATGTTGACGTCCTCCTCGACCACGAGAACTATCAGTACAACACTGACGCCTATGGCGCTTCAGTCCGCGGTCAGCTTTTCCCCGACCTCTATGTTTACGGCAACTTCCAGAGCGCTGACCAGCCCAGCCAGTCCAAGGGTATGCTTCGCTCGGAGTCTTATCTCGGCCGTGTACGCTACAACTATGATCAGAAATACTTCGGTGAGTTCTCTCTCCGTCGCGACGGTACTTCCCGTTTCGCCAAGGGCAACCGTTGGGGTAACTTCTGGTCAGTCGGCGGTAGCTGGGTGATCTCTAAGGAGAAATTCATGATGGGTCTTCCCTGGGTTAACTTCCTGAAGCTCCGTGCAGCTTACGGTTCTGTAGGTAACGACGCTTCTGCCGGTGCTTACTCTTACTATTCTCTCTACGGCTTCACTATCTACAACGGCTATCAGGGTCTTGTTCCCTCTCAGATCGCTTCCACGGATATCAAGTGGGAGGCTACCAAGACATTCGATATCGGTCTTGACGGTTCACTCTTCAACGACCGCTTCAACTTCTCTGTCGGCTACTTCAACAAGCGCAATAGCGACCTTATCTTCTCTGTTGTGAAGGCCGCTTCTGCCGGTACTGTCGCCAACTCCGGTTACAACCCCTCTGTGACTACCAACATCGGTACGATGCAGAATATCGGTTGGGAGCTTCAGTTCGGTGTTGACATTCTCCGCACTCGCGACATCACCTGGGATTTCAGCATTGACGCTACCTTCATGAAGAACAAGATCGTGAAGCTGCCTAACGGTCGGGACCTCCCCGGTCAGGGCCGTTTCCAGGGCAAAAGTATCTATGAGATGTACACCTACAAGTGGGCCGGTGTCGACATGCTGACAGGTCGCTCTCTCTATGAGATGAGCCTTGACTCTCCCGAGTATACTCTCTATGACGCCAACAACAATCCTTATCAGAACGCGGCAGCCTTCGAACAGCAGATTGCCGAGGCTCGTGCCAACGGTGCTCTCGTAGAGTATAACGGTAAGTATTACACCACTGAGACTCAGTATGCCGGTCGTCAGCTCTGCGGTTCCGCTCTTCCGACTGTCTATGGTTCGTTCGGTACTAACTTCTCTTGGAAGGGTATCAACCTCGGCCTTCTCTTCACATATCAGCTGGGTGGCAAGACTTTGGACAGCAACTATCAATCCCTCATGTATATCGGCAACAGTGCCGCTGCTATCCACAAGGATGTGCTCAAGGCTTGGACTGCCGCTCCCGAGGGTATGACTGCCGACAGCCCCGACCGTATCAACAACAAGGCTATCCCGCAGCTCAATTCCGAGACATCACGCCACAACTTCGCTTCCAGCTCGCAGTATCTTACTTCAAGCTCTTACCTCGTGTTCAAGAACCTGAATCTGTCTTACGATCTGCCGATGCGTTGGGTGAGCGCGCTCAAGCTCCAGAATATCAACGTTGGTGTCTCCATCGACAACCTTTTCATTGCTTCAAAGCGTAAGGGTATGAACCCGCAGTATGGATTCAGTGGCGGTCAGAGTGCTGACTATGTGCCCGCCCGTGTATTCAGCTTCCAGCTCGGCGCACGCTTCTGATGACTGTTTAATCGGATTTAAGACATCATTCAATATTTTCAAAATCTGAAATCATCTTTATGAAAAAGAATATATTTGTCAAAGGACTTGCGGGCATTCTCGTTGCGGGTTCACTCGCTTCCTGCTCCGAAGACTATCTGCAGATTGAGCCCGAGACTTCAGTCGACACCAGCACTGTGACAAGCAGTGTGGAAGGTGCTGAACTTGCCCTAATCGGTATGTGCCGTGCTATGTACCAGGGCTATCAAATCGGTGGAACCAACCTCCAGTTCTTCAACGGTGAGGCCACCATCATGACTTTCTATGGCGACCTCTTCGGCCCTGACTACTACAATTATCTTTGGGGCCGTTATGGTGCTGACTTCATGAAGTGGGGCTACTTCCAGGACGACACAACCTGGATTCCTTCCATGGTCTGGATGTATTCCTACAATATTATCAACCAGGCTAACGTAATTCTCAGCGGTATCGACGATGCCTCCGGCGATGCCAATGCACGCGACTTCATCAAGGCCCAGGCTCTCACCATGCGTGCTCATGCCTACTGGCGTCTGCTCCAGGTGTACGCTCCCCGTTGGGTTGACTCCAACAACGGTGCTGCTGATGCTTGCGTGCTTCGTACCACTCCCGGCACAGGCGGTGCGCCTCTCGTGTCGATGAAGACTATCCTCGATCTCATCTATGAGGACCTCGACACTGCTATCAGCCTCTATTCCTCCTGCGGACAGAAGCGCACCACACAGTGGGAACCCAATATCGACGTGGCTCGAGGTGTCTACGCACGTGTCGCTCTTCTCTGCAACGACTGGGAGACCGCCCAGAAGATGGCGAAGGCTGCCCGCGCAAGCTATCCTATCATGTCGGCTGAGGAATACAAGGGTGGCTTCGCAAACTCCAACGGTGAGTGGATGTGGAGCAACGCCAATGATGAGCTCGACCAGCTCGTGGGCTATTATTCCTGGGGTGCTCTGTATGCCTGCAACGGTTCTTACGTAAGCTTCTGGGGTGAGGGTTGCGGCGCTATGAGCATCGACCTTGCCAACGAGGTTGAACAGAATCTCAGCGCGGATGATATCCGTCTTGATCTCTACTGGTTGCCGCAGAACCTCGACAAGGTGCCTGCCGGTGTGAGAGGCAATCTCCGTCCGCAGCACTTCTGGTCAAATCGCTGCTGCGATCCCTCGACTATGAACATGAACGGCATGTATGTCAACATGACCAACAGTATCAACCGCTTCGGTAGCGATAATATCCCTAATGATGATTTCGAGACCTTCGGTCTTCCCTATCAGCAGGAAGGTGACTCTGAAGGCGGTGGTAAGTTCGTGATTCCTTTCGGTGCCCAGTATAAGTTCTGGGGTATCGGTCAGTACTCCAACAGCTCCTATCCCTTCATGCGTGGTGCCGAGATGGCTCTCACAGAGGCTGAGGCCGCTTATCACAATGGCGATGAGTCAACTGCCCGCGCAGCTCTTGAGGAGGTGAACAAACAGCGTATCGAAGGCTACACCTGCTCCAAGTCAGGTCAGGCTCTTCTTGACGAGATCCGTCTTTCACGCCGTATCGAGCTTTGGGGAGAGGGTACTTCCTGGTTTGACTGGAAGCGTTGGAACCTCCCCTTCGAGATCCGTGCATGGGTAGCCGATGATCCCACTTCCGGTAGCTTCCCTCCGACATTGGCCACACGTCATGATGTGACTGACAAGAAGGGATGGACAATGTGTATCCCGATGATCGAGACCGACTACAACGACGCTCTCGACCCCACGAAGGGAAGTGTTAAGTAAATTCAGTTATACTCATTCTTAAGTGTCTCCGGGCATCGTCTTTCATGGCGATGCCCGGAGTTTTATTGTTCATCTGCCGTCGATAGAAAAATACCGTATGATTTCGGCGGTGAATATGAAGAGAGGCTGAGAGTTCCCGGGGTAATCTCAGGATAATATGCATATAGACTTGCCGGATAGGGATTGGAATCAGAGATATATAAGACAGGAATCGTGCGGGATTCGGGTGAGATTCGAGTGAAACTAAGAGATTTATGAAAAATCATTGCGAAAAATTTTGTATGTCAATTTTATTTGCTACATTTGCGATTGAAATACCGTCATGCCCTTTCGGAGGGCACTCGGTAACTAAAATCGTAAACTATAATTCAAATCACTAACACATTCATTATTAAGAGCAATGAAAAAAATCACTACTCTTCTGGCTCTCGGATGTGCTCTTTGCTCCACAGCTTTTGCAGCTGTTCCTACTGCGCCGGCACACAGCGGCGCGTTTGACCTGAGCAAGTATGAGCTCACCCCTGAGGGCAAGCAGCTTGTGAACACGATGCAGGCGCGTGCTGCTGCCGGTCTTGACGTTAACCAGGGTGGCAAGAAGATCATCCATAAGTCTTACGAGGACAACTCATACGTCTGGGAGTGTACCGTGTCTACCAACAGCTCCAACTGGTATGATGTGCTTCAGAAGCAGGATGGCACAAAGCCTACTTTCTACGAGGTACCTTACTATTGGGTGAACTACTATCTGACGGCTACCAGAAAGAGCGACGGTGCATCGGTGACCTCAATTTGTATCCCTCTGCTCTGGCCTACCTACTATATGTGGGAACAGTCCCGTGAACTTCTTGAGGCAGGTGTGGACCTTGACTCTATGCCGGAAGAGGATCGCAACATGGAGATGGTCACCAATATCGACCTCTTCGATGCTGTTTGGCCTGATGACAAGGTTGCCAAGGCTTTCATATATGGCGGCTCGATGTCTCCTTATTACGGCGACAGTACCAATTCTTGGCTCGGATTCTTCGAGATGGCTCCTAACGAATGGTATAGCCAAGATTCCGGTTGGCCTCAGACCTACAATAATGCTTCTACTTGGATTCTCGCCGGCGACCAGAGCAAGATGTCCCAGGTCACCTTCTCAAGCTGGGATTCCGAAGAGAGAACTTATCAGTTGGAGAACACACTTTTCTTTAACAACGGTTCTACTCTCAACCTCAACTTCGATGGTGAGGCCCGCATGATGGGCTTTATTCCCGAGAATTATGATCTTACTCTTCTCACTCCTCCCCACGTTGTTTACTGTGGCGTAGAGGATGGCGAGAGCCTTGAATTCGACAACACTTACTCTTCCTTTGATTGGGGTCCCTTTGCCAAGTTCTTCGTTATGGGTGCTACCGGCAATTGCGAGGCTGTGGTAAGATCCGGCCAGACTGTATTCGATCAGCAGTGGGAATCCTCTTTCGGTGTTGCTGTTGCCGAAGGTGAGGAAGATAGCTATGGTTTCTATGCCGGCTTCCTCTTCAAGCCCGCTGACACAGCTGCAACAGATCCCTACGGATGGTGGGATATGAAGGAGCCCAACATCGAATATAACGATCGTACAGGTGCTTACGAGGGCAACGACATGGAGCCCCGTCTGAACCAGCTCATCCCCGCCGGCTACAATGAGAGCTATATGCCTTGGGCTGACACTAAGAAGGGTGACTGCTTCTATATGGTGAAGGACAGATATTATGTATATCTTCAGGAATACACTCGCTTCTGCATTGGTGACAAGAAGTATGGTATCTTCCTTTATGGCCAGGACAACTACAATAACACTTACTGGGGAACTTACTCCGGCAAGATTATTCTCCACCCGGATCCGAAGAACCTCGACAACGTAGTTGAGATCGAATCTATGCAGAACATAGATTCTGTTGAGGGTATCGCTACCGAGGATGTACGCGTTATGGGCGGCAATGGTGTCATCACTATCGTAGCTGACGCTGACGTGACTGCTTCTATCTACACTCTCGCAGGTGCTGTTGTGAAGACTGCTGACGTGAAGGCCGGTAAGACTCTTAACGTTGCTGTTGAGAATGGCGTTTACGTTGTGAAGGCCGGCAACACCGTGAAGAAGCTCGCTATCTGATCTGATCAGATTTTTCCCGGATAGAAAATTACTATCTCTATTTCGGGGTTGCAATAAAAAAGGAGGAAATGCACCTGGCATTTCCTCCTTTGCTTTTTATAGGGTCGTTGACTTCTATCTTAGCGTGATTGGGTCTTGATCCATACTCTTGTAAGCAGTCGGTCGGGATTTCCTCCGCTTCTGCGGTGGCTCGGCAGCAGTGGTTTCCCCTCGTCGGATTGTGTGAGATAGGAGCAGTAGGAGGAGAGCCGGATATTATCAGGCATTAGCCCGAAGCTCAACAGTCTTTTGGCATTGACTCCCTGCAGGTCTATATGGGGTTTGCAATCCTCTCCGCCGCTGTGTCGGACACAATCACCGAAACCGGCTTTTATAAAAGAGTCTGCCAACTCCTGATTAACCTCATAAATACCGACGCTGATAGAAGGTCCGAACACGGCTATCAGTTTCCGGGGATCTCCACCGTAGGAGGATAGAATACCGACGGCATTATCGATAATGCCGCCAAGAGTCCCTTTCCAGCCCGCATGGACTGCAGCCACGGCATTAATATCGGGAGCGAAAAGAATGATCGGGACACAGTCGGCTGTCACAACCCCGACAGGCGTGTTGCTCTCAAAAGTTATGATTCCGTCGGCCTCCGGACGCAGCGTGGTCGATGCCGACACAATCTCCACATCAAGTGAATGAGTCTGGACGGGAATTAGGGCCATTTCGGAATAGAAAGAGGCATCCGCTGCGACTGCGACTTCCGGGGCAGCCGGAAAGACACACTCCACAGTGATAGCATCGTTTGAAAAAAGTGATAGGGCGTTGAGAGGCCGTCCTTTGAATGTGAGATAAGGGGTATATATTTTTATCATCTTTAATAAGAAGTTTTTCTGTAAGTCGTTTGATATGTAAAAATAATGAAATGTTGGGTAATATCCAAGAAAAATCACTATATTTGTAATCCTAATTGCATACATTCAATCTAAATAATGAATTTTCTTCCCTTCATATCGAATCTAACGTCACTCTGTTTGAAAAAGAGAATTGCGCCTGCTACGCTTTTAGTGCTTCTTACCATGCTATCGCTTGTAATAGTGCTGACCGGCTGTAGGGAGAGCCGGACACGGCGCACGCTGCGGCTTGCAGAAGCTGTTATGGAGGAGAGTCCCGACAGCTCTTACAGACTCCTCTCCGAACTACGCATAGACAGCACTTCTGATAAGAGCGACCGTGCCCTGTACGCGCTTCTTCTGACACAGGCTATGCACAAGACCGACATACTCGTTCCTGCTAATATGCAGGCGAGGGCATTGGCCGACTCCATGATGCGGGAGGCCGTGAATTACTATGAGGAGTCGATTAATCGGGAGAAACTGATGCTTTCTCTTTACTATTACGGAATCGTCAAATCAATGGACGACAAATATGAGGGTGCGGTGACACCCCTGTCAGAAAGTCTGGTGTTGGCCGAGACACTTGATGATGACTACTGGATTGCCAGAAACTACGAGACACTTGGGGATATATGTAGCTTCGCCGGTCTTTACACGGCTCAGGAAGAGATGCAGAGAAATGCACTTTTACATTACGAAAAGACGGATAAGGCGAACTTTATAAAGTTCGCCAGACTTGGCTTGGCCATAGCTACAATGAACTCGGAGAATTTCTCCGGGGCTATCTCGCTTGTAAGGGAGATACAGGAAAAATATTATCCACATATCAGTCCGGAGAACGATCCTGAGATATGGCAAGTATGTCATGTTATTCTTGCCAAAAGTTTTTTCTTTCAGAATCGATTTAAGGAGAGCGTACAGGAGATAGAAAAGATTGATAGCGGCGGAATGCACCGGAGCAATATGGATGTCTTTCATATAGTGGGGTATATACATATAGGCGACCTCCGGCAGGCGCAGATACTGGAAAATGAATACAACGCTGAATTGGAGGAGGATGATAAACTGATAATAAAAAATGCGTTTTGTCGAAGAAATGGAGACCTCCGCGGAGAGCTGTCCACCATGTAGGAATTGTATAGGGAAGAAGTTAAGGAAAAATCTAAAAAAATGAGTGTCAATCTGAACACCTCACATATACAGGCAACGCATAGAATATCAGAAATAATAAAGAGAGAAAAAGAGAGACAGATCCGAATGTGGGTGTTCATAGCCTGTTTCTTCCTGCTGTCAGTTGTGTCGGTGATATATATTTTTTATCGATACAGAGGCCGTATGAGAAAAGTGAGGGAGGGAATGAAAAAAAGAAATGAAATGATGGCCGACAGAGTGGGTATACATATAATGGAAACTCAGAGACTTGCAGAGAGTGAAAAAGAACTTCTGCAGAAAAATGAGGGATTGACGACTCGGATAAAGACTATGACGGACACTATGCTGCGAGACCGTGATGAGTTGGAGGAAAGTAAAAGAATAAAAGAACAGGCAATAAAAGAACGGCAGAGAATGACAGAAGAGAATGCTCTTCTGCGATTGAGAGGTAGTCTTGGGATTGATAATATTAATGAACGAATCTATCGGAGAAGCATAGTTTCGGAGAAGTCTATTTCCGGGATGAATCGTAGTAAGAAGACACTGCGAAATGGTGCAGACGAAAGAGAAACTTTTCCCATGGCAAATGATGATGTTGAAAAATACGAAATAGGAGGAAAGTGGATGAGAGAATGGAAAAGAAATGTCAATAAGGAATTGAACAACTTTATGGTCGACCTGAATGAGGATATGGGAGAAATGTCAGATCTTGAGTCAGCAGTAGTGCTTTATTTACTTGCAGGAATTGACATCCGGGGAATAGCTTACCTGAGCCGGGAGAGTGAGCAGAAGATAAGCAAGATTATATTCAGGTTGCGAAGTAAAATAAGAAAATTAGGTAAAGAAAAGATCAGCCGATACAGGGTTCTTATGACCAGGAAAGATATGGAGATTCTGAATGATTAAGCCTGATCATATCTATCGTAAGACGGACCTGCTGCGTTAAGGATGGAGTTCAATTACCCTTCGACGCGGCGAGAAGGGGATAAAAAAGGGTAGAAATGTGCTTGTGGAATATTTTTGTAAATAAGGTATTTGTAACATATTGAATATAAGAATATTAGAAAAGGGAATTGGAATTTTTTTCAGAGGCTGAAAAGGTTGTATTCAGAAAAATATATGCTAACTTTGTCGGCAACTAACCCGCTTTTTAATTTTAAATGATATGTGATATGAAACGACTTTTTAACTGCTTCTTTGCATTGGCGTTTGCATCCGTTATGATGCCGGCGTCCGCGGAGAATATGTTCTGTGACGGATCCACATGGACGGTGGAATACAGTGGCGTGGATCCGGATCCTTTCACCTCCGGTCCTGATCTCCTATCCTCAACAGCCGTTTACTACACTGAGGAGAACGCAGGGGATGAGGGTAAGACTCTGCGCCTGATGGAGCGTATCG
>JAAVFY010000023.1 GCA_014800515.1 Bacteroidales bacterium | reverse complement strand
AGTTCCTCAATAATCCATCTCACGATCTCGAAATAATGCTCTTAGAAGCAACCGAATCTCCTCCGGATGCCAGCGAAACCTGGACTATCGGGGCTTGTCTTGTATAAACGGTAAGTCCAACTTCTATCTCTCAAGAAGTTGGACTCAAATCATTATGGTTTAGCGGACAGTAATAAAAAGAAAATGTGCTCAACGATAGCGAAACAGGCCAAAAACGGGGGAAACACACCCCATTCCGGCCTGTTTTGCTTATGTCTCGAATTTTATCGCCTGAGAATCGGATATTTTGGAAAAATCCACAAAAATCTGTTGCCTGAAAATTATCCGAACCTCTGAGTTCAAAAAAAGGAGGCTGCACCGTAAACCTTAATTACGACACAGCCTCTCGGGTATTTCGTTAATTTATTTAATCGTTATCAGCTGTTGCGGAACACCAGCTCGTCGCCTTCCCGATCAATGATGATGGCTTTGTCGCGGTCCACTTTCTGCGCGAGTATATCCTTCGAGAGCTGGTTAAGCACCATTCTCTGGATCGTTCTCTTCACAGGACGGGCACCAAACTCCGGATCGTAGCCGTCTTCCGCAAGAAGTTCAAGCGCACCTTTCGTGATCTTAAGCTCTACACCGTTGGATGCGAGAATCTTCTTCACGCTGTTCACCTGAATGTCCACGATTTCCTGTATCTCCTTCTTGTCNAGCGGAGTGAACATCACGATCTCATCGATACGGTTCAGGAACTCCGGACGGATTCTCTCCTTAAGAAGATCCATCACGTCNTCCTTCGTGTTCTGGATGACAGCCTCCTTGTCTTCCTCTTTCTTGCCGCTGAAGCCCTGGAAGTTCTTGCGGATCACGTCAGAACCCATGTTGGAGGTCATGATAATGATAGTGTTCTTGAAGTTGATGAAGCGTCCCTTATTGTCGGTGAGACGTCCGTCATCAAGCACCTGAAGCAGAATGTTGAACACATCGGGATTAGCCTTCTCTATCTCATCGAAGAGCACNACGCTGTAAGGTTTGCGGCGCACTGCCTCGGTGAGCTGACCGCCCTCCTCGTAGCCTACGTATCCCGGAGGNGCTCCGACAAGACGGCTCACGGAGTGCTTCTCCATATATTCCGACATGTCGATNCGGGTCATCATATCCTCATCGTCGAAGAGGTATTCCGCCAATGCTTTGGCAAGCTCCGTCTTACCCACACCGGTGGTGCCGAGGAAGATGAACGAACCGATAGGACGGCGCGGGTCGTTGAGGCCGGCGCGTGAACGGCGCACAGCATCGCTGACAGCTCTGATGGCGGCATCCTGACCCACAACTCTCTTGTGGAGTTCCTCTTCGAGGTGAAGCAGTTTGTCTTTCTCGCTCTGGGCCATCTTCTTTACCGGAATACCGGTCCAGCGGCTTACGATCTCGGCGATATCCTCAGCATCCACCTCCTCCTTGATCATGGCGCCGTCGCCCTGAAGAGTCTTCAGCTTCTCCTGAATCTCTTTGTTTTCGTCCTCCTTCTGCTTTATGCTGCCGTAGCGGATCTCCGCNACTTTCTGATAGTTGCCTTCGCGTTCGGCACGTTCGGCTTCGAGCTTAAGCTGCTCGATGTCGATNTTATTCTGCTGAATCTTATTGATCTCGGTCTTCTCAGCCTGCCATTTGGCACGTAGTGACTTCTCCGTGTCGCGCAGATTGGCAAGATCCTCATCAATCTCTTTCACCTTATAAGTGTCGCCCTCACGCTTGATAGCCTCACGCTCAATCTCGAGCTGACGGATCTTGCGGCTGGCCTCGTCAAGNGCCTGCGGCATGGAGTCCATCTCAAGTCGCAGTTTGGAAGCGGCCTCATCTATAAGGTCGATAGCCTTGTCAGGCAGGAAGCGATCGGTGATATAACGCACACTGAGCTGNACGGCGGCGATGATAGCCTCATCCATGATGCGCACCTTGTGGTGGTTTTCATATCTCTCCTTAAGACCGCGGAGAATGGAAATCGCGCTCATCTCATCCGGCTCATCCACCATCACTTTCTGGAATCTGCGCTCCAGAGCCTTATCCTTCTCGAAATATTTCTGATATTCATCAAGGGTTGTGGCGCCGATTGAGCGAAGTTCGCCTCGGGCCAAAGCGGGCTTGAGGATATTGGCGGCATCCATAGCTCCCTCCCCTTTGCCGGCTCCGACAAGCGTATGAATCTCATCGATGAAGAGAATGATCTCACCGTCGCTCTGAGTCACCTCATTCACGATTGCCTTGAGTCTCTCCTCAAATTCTCCTTTATATTTAGCGCCGGCCACGAGGGCTCCCATGTCGAGTGAATAAATCTGCTTCGATTTCAGATTCTCGGGCACATCTCCTCTCACGATGCGATGGGCGAGCCCCTCGGCGATAGCTGTCTTGCCGGTGCCGGGTTCGCCGACGAGCATAGGATTATTCTTGGTGCGGCGTGAAAGAATCTGAAGCACACGTCTGATTTCTTCATCTCGGCCGATCACAGGGTCAAGCTTGCCGCTGCGGGCACGGTCATTAAGATTGATGGCATATTTGCTGAGTGCCTGATAGCTCTCCTCCGCGCTCTGGGCAGTNACCTTGTTGCCTTTTCTGAGCTCGTTGATGGCNGCCTTCAGTCCGTCTTCCGTGATNCCGTTGTCTTTCAATATCTGCGATGCCTTGCAGCGGGTCTTGAGTATGCCCATGAGCATTGCCTCCACCGACACATACTCATCACCCATATTCTTGGAGAAATCNACGGCCTTCTGAAGAGCCTCGTTTGATTCGCGGCTCAAGGTCACATCCCCTCCGCTCACTTTGGGAAGAGACGAAATCTCACGGTCTACGGCNGCTGCCACAGTCTGCACATTCGCTCCNAGTTTCTGGAAGATAAAGTTTACTATCGTCTCGCTCTCCGAGAGGATAGCCTTCAGAAGGTGTACCGGCTCAATCATCTGCTGTCCCGCCGAGCGGGTGAGATCGATGGCTTTCTGCACCACCTCCTGCGATTTGATAGTGAAATTGTTGAAATTCATATTACTGAATCTTNTTTTGTGTTTTCATATTNCTCACGGATCCCATCTCCGGAAGTAACAGAGGAGATGTCCTCACTGAGCGGCGGAAGACCGCATGGATTATCCGTGGTGTGTTTTTCTTATCTCATGCGTGACGGAAATTTCTCCGATCCGTATGGGATGAATCTCCGTTTGCGTTTCTGATTTATTAACAAAAACCGTGCCGCAATGGTTTACATCCCTTATCTTTCATTTCTTTTCTGCGNGATGTGGCCTTATTTGTCCCGNAGTATTTCAATCCAGTAGTCGTCAGGGTCATGGATGAAGTAAAGTCCCATCTCATGATTCTCAAAGCAGATGCAACCCATCTCCCGGTGATATTCCCTTATCTTATCATAGTCNCCTTCCACGGTCATGGCCAGATGACTTTCATTCTCTCCGAGGTCGTAGGNTCCCTCATGGTCACGGAGCCATGTGAGTTCGAGTTTGAAGGATTCTCCCGGTCTTGAGAGATATACAATGATGAAAGCTCCCTCCGGATGACGTATCTCTCCGNTCTTCTCCAGCCCCAACGCTTCTTTATAGAACTTCATGCTGCGTTCGAGGTCGGTGACATTGAAATTCACGTGTGCGAAATGTGATTTTATATNCATATTTTAAAACTGATATTAAGAATTGATGCGNGATTGAAGAACCCTCCGCCTATCCTGTTTGTTGATACTATATAAACAATNAAGGGGCTTGAAAGATTTCCTTTTAAGTTNCTAAGTTGCTAAGAAAAATTAATAATATGATAGATGCGCGATAATTTTGAGNCAGGTTGGCCGCGGAGCGAAGGAGCTTAGCGNGCTAAGCGACTGAGTGACAAGGTCAAGATGNCCANAATTAGCCGCATATATCATATTAAGATACTTTCAAAGNTACTGAGTTATTATATCGTTTAATTTTTNTTAGCTACTTAGCTACTTAACTACTTAACATATTCTTTGAGCATNGCTTAAAGCCTTCGATATGTGACAGGTCTGTCACAAAGATCNGCCCGGCGCCCTTCACAGGAGCAGAGANAAAAGTAAATAAATACCTTAAAATACCTTATTTAGAGAAAATGAGCAAACCGTATGTAATGGGTGTCGATATAGGTGGCACCAACACAGTATTCGGTATCGTNGATGCCCGCGGTCAGGTCGTGGCAAGCGATTCCATCAAGACGCGAAAACATGCGAATTTCGATGATTATATCAAGGAACTCCACTCCGAGATGATGCGTCTGCTTAAGGCTAACGACGCTGTCGATAAGATTCAGGGTATCGGTATCGGTGCGCCCAACGGCAACTATTACACCGGAGAGATACAGAATCCNCCGAATCTTCCGTGGGGTCCGGTGATTCCGCTTGCGGAGACTGTCAGCAAAATTTTCGGCGGTATCCCGGTGGCTGTCACCAACGATGCCAATGCNGCTGCCCTCGGTGAGATGACCTACGGCGCGGCGCGAGGAATGAAGGATTTCATAATGATCACTCTCGGCACCGGTGTAGGTTCGGGTATCGTCATCAACGGTCAGCTTGTCTATGGCCACGACGGCTTCGCAGGCGAACTCGGCCATGTGGTCGTGAAGCATGGCAACGGTCGNATCTGCGGATGCGGNCGCACGGGCTGTCTCGAGGCTTATTGCTCCGCNACAGGTGTGGCCCGCACTGCCCGTGAATTTCTGGAGATTCGCAACGATGAATCCCTCCTGCGCAATCTTCCCCTTGATGAGATCTCATCAAAAGATGTTTACGATGCCGCACTTGCCGGCGATAAGATTGCCAAGGAGATATTCGAATATACGGGCACCATTCTCGGGCAGGCATTTGCCGATATGGTGGCATTCTCAAGCCCGCAGGCCATTATNATTTTCGGNGGTCTTGCCAAGGCGGGCGATCTCCTGCTCANCCCCCTTCGCGATGCTTTCGAGAAGGCTCTCTTCCCGATCTATCGCGGCAAGACTCAGATCATTCTNTCCGAACTGAAGGAGAGTGACGCTGCCGTGCTTGGNGCTTCCGCTCTCGGATGGGAAGCCAAATACAGCTACCAGAAACCGAACACCACCTCCCTTGTTATTGAATAAGAAGCGGTAGGNNCCCTTTCAGGAGTATATAAAAATGGCGTGAGCTCACGAGCTNACGCCATTTTTTNGTGAAGACNTTCTGCTTTTAAGTAGCTAAGAAAAATTAATAATATGATAGATGCGCGATAATTTTGAGNCAGGTTGGCCGCGGAGCGAAGGAGCTTAGCGGGCTAAGCGACTGAGNGACAAGGTCAAGATGGCCAAAATTAGCCGCATATATCATATTAAGATNCTTTCAAAGCNACTGAGTTATTATATCGTTTAATTTTTNTTAGCTACTTAGCTACTCACGTCTCTCTTTAGAATATCGGCATCTGCCAGATAAAGCCTACCGAAAGATTGCTGGTGCTGTAGTTGCTGTCTCCGTAAGAGAGGGCACGGGTATTGTATTTATAGCTGCGTCCCACGTAGGCTGCGAAGAAGTGCAGGTTGCGNTCCTTGAAGGGGTAATACTCCACGCCGCCGATATATCCCCATGATGTGCGGTAGTTGCCTTTCTCGACGTCGTGGTTGGTCTTATACACGCCTGCAGTCTCATACATTCCCTTCACGAACACATTCCATGCCGGATGAAATCTGTAGTTGAGGTGGAGCAGGGTAGACATATAATCCACCTTGGAGGCATTTCTGTCATCGTAATTGCCCCCGACAATGTCGGTTATGATTCCCTTTCGGTCAACACCCTCGATGGAATACATCCAGTCTACGTAGGCCCCGAATTTATCGGTGAAGTTGAATTCGTTGCCGAGTGCGAAATACCACATGTGCTCTCCCTTGGTCTCATTCATAAATGAAGCCGACCAACGTGTCTTGTAGAAGTCGGAGAAATTGCCGTTCCAGTTGAGAGTATACACCAACGGGAGCTTGGCTTTCTCATAGTTGCCATACATCTCCTCCGAACTGCGGGTCAGCGCATTCAGAATCTGGAATTGCACCTGCTGGTTGGCGGTCGGGTTGTAAGCCACATTCACACCCGTCATGAAGTTGCTCATGTAGTCCACCATGTCGCTGTATTGGTAGATTTCTATCGGATTGAGGTCAAACTCGATACCGCCATAGGAAGCACACTGCTTTCCGAGGAAGAGTTGAAATTTGTCAAGCTTCACGCCGATGCCGGCAATATCGATGCTTCCGAGGATATTGTCGCGATATTTGCTTGTCTCGTTTCCTTTGTTAAGACGCTGACGATAGCGGTAGCTGAGCCAGGGAGTGATGTTGCCTTTCATCTCGATGCGGAGCTGCTTCATCTCGAATTTCCCTTCATTGAAAGTGTCGTCGGTCCAGTCGGCGGCGAAATCGCCGTGCATATTGAGATAGAGATTGAATGCATCTGTCTTTTTCTCGATCTTGGCTACGGATTCTATGAGTCCTTGCTCATTTTCGCTGCGATAGCCTTCCGCGCTGCTCTGGGCAAATGTGGGCACTGTGGCGGCAAACGCAGCTGCCATTGTCAGATAGATATGTTTCATAGCGTATTCGTTGGAGTTGAAAAAAGTTGAATGTCGAATTAATGTATAGAAAGGCCTCCGGGGGCGGTGTCTGTTCATCTCCCCCGGAGATCTCCTTATTTTATTCTGAAGCGGAACCGGGATTAGTTTTAAGTATCAGGGAAGATACTTACTCTGCACTTCTCAATACTCTTCAAAGTATTGCTGGATCTGCTTCCAGTCATTGGTCTTGGTGAGCGCGAGCATCAGAAGCACGCGGGCTTTCTGAGGATTGAGTTCCTCGGATGCCACGAAAGTATATTTGGCATCGTCCACCTCTCCGTTGAGTGTCACGGGGCCTGTCGGCACACGGCTGCTTCTCACGACAATGATACCCTTCTTGCGTGCTTCCTCAAGCTTGGGAAGAAGATTCTTGTGGAAATTGCCATTACCCACGCCTGCGTGGATCACTCCCTTGTAGTCATTGTGGAGGAACGGATCCATCACATCAGCATCCACATTGGAATAGCTGTATACGATGCCCACCTTGGGGAGCTCCTTGAGACCGGTGACGTCAAACACTGAATTTGTAGTATGCTTCTTCAGAGTCACTCCGTTGAATACTACCTGGCCGTCAAGAACATAGCCGAGGGCGCCGAAGTCGGGTGCCTGGAATGTCTGCACATCTACCGTATTCATTTTTGTGGTGCTTGCAGCTCCAAGCACCAGACCGTTCATGGCGATGAGTACGCCCTTTCCCGCAGAAGAGGGATTGGCCGCAGTCACCACAGCGTTGTAGAGATTCAGCGGTCCGTCGGCACTCATGGCGGTCGACGGACGCATAGCTCCGGTCAGAACCACGGGTTTGTCGCTCTTCACAGTCAGATTGAGGAAATAAGCAGTCTCCTCCATAGTGTCAGTGCCGTGAGTGATGACGATGCCGTCACAATCTCCGGCGAGAAGTTCGTTGATTCTGTTGGCAAGGGTGAGCCACACTTCGTCTGTCATGTCCTGCGAACCTATGCTGACGATCTGTTCGCCGGTCACGTCTGCAATCTGATTGACTTGAGGCACAGCATCAAGCAGCGAGCTGATAGCCACCTGGCCGGCCGTATAGTTGGTCTTGGTGGCGCTTTCGCCTGATCCGGCGATTGTTCCGCCTGTGGCCAGAATATGAATCTTCGGTAGTGCGGCGGCTGAGAGTGTTGTAAGTCCGCATAAGATGAGGGCAACGAGCCCCATCATCATTCTGAAATTTTTCATAATATCATTAGTTTGATGAATTTTTTCGATTAGTCGTCGATACTCCATTTATATACACTGCAAAATATTCAGCGGCATATCTCTCCCTGTCAATATAGCTGGATAAGAAGAAGTCCTGTCAGCACCNCCACGATAGTGGCCACCATGCCGGGCATCATNAAGGAATGGTTGAGGATATACTTGCCGATCTTGGTGGTGCCGGTGCGGTCGAAGTTGATCGCGGCCACAAGGGTGGGGTAGTTGGGGATAAAGAAGTAGCCGTTGACGGCCGGAAAGAGGGCTATCAGCATCATAGGATTCATACCCAGCGCTATGCCCAAAGGCATAATCGCCCTGACAGTGGCAGCCTGACTATACAGCAGAATGGACATTACGAAGAGAGCCACGGCGAAGAGCCAGGGCATCTGTCTGACAATGCCGTCGATAGGGCCTACGAGATCCTGCATATTGCCGTTGATGAAGGTGTCGCCCATCCATGCGATACCGAAGATCGCTATCACNGCCTGCATACCGGCGATGAAAACGCTGCCNTGTGTCGGCTTGATTCCGTCGGTGCCCGTGCATATCAGGATTATGGCGCAGGTGGAGAGCATGAGTATCTCGATCAGATAAGGCATATCCATAGCGACTCCGTTGAATGAGGGACGCATCGCGGGTATCGAACCGAATAGAACGATGAAGGTTGTGGCTATAAGGAAGAGACCCACGGAGAGTTTGGCTTTCCATAGNCTCTTGATCTTATTGAACTCAAGTGAATTCTCCTCGATCATACCGGCCTCGATTCGGCGCAGATATTCAGGATCTTCCATTAGTTCCTTGCCTACTTTCTTCGAGAGGAAAGCTCCTGCGAGCACACCCACGAGAGTGGCCGGAATCGTCACCTTGAGTATGTCGAAAAGACTGATGTCAAAACCGCTCAGCAATCCGAGCAACGCCACGGTGGCCGCTGAGATCGGGCTCGCCGTGATGGCCTGCTGGGAAGCGATCACCGCGATACCCAACGGACGTTCGGGNCGTATTTTCGTCTCGCGGGCCACCTCGGCAATCACCGGCAGCACGGAATATGCCACATGGCCCGTNCCGGCTACAAATGTGAAAAGATAAGTGACAAGCGGACTCACGATAGTGACTTGTGAGGGATTCTTACGAAGCAGTTTTTCCGCCACTCTCACNAGATAGTCCAGACCGCCTGCCGCCTGCATGGCGGCGGCCGCCGAGATTACGGCGGCAATCATAAGCATAACGTCGATAGGAGGCGACGTGGGTTCGAGACCGAAGACGAATACGAGGATCGCCATGCCGACACCGCCCATCACTCCAAGGCCGATGCCGCCGAGGCGNGCACCGACTATGATGGCGGCTAATACAAAGAGTAATTGTAATATCATATTTAGCTTTTTTTATTCTCGTGCAAGCTCTTGATGCTTCCTTAAGCCGCATAGTGGAGGAGAGTCGTACAGCTTCTAATTATTAAACTTCCCAGTCTTCATATTAGTTCACATTTTTTTACATAAGTAGCTAAAAAAAATTAACGGGTCTATGACTAAGCAGCCTCTGGCATCATTATTTTCACNCGCCTATTTATTTGAGGGTTGTATATACGACAGGGGTGTATGACCTCTCCCTCTACTCTTTATCCTCTCTCCTCGCTCTTTTACTTTTTATTTTGCCGTTCTACTTATTTTGCCTAATTTTGTTACGCTATCCTCAGCCCTCAGATGATTGTGTGGTGAGAAAATACCTCTTGTTTGTTGTTAAAATGCAGCATATCAGGGAGTATCGGTAGCAATAAGATGATAATTTTTTTAATCTTAAATATCTAATAAGCAACATGGACACTAATTGCAAGGGACAGTTCCGTATGGAATCTGACCTCATCGGCCCCCGCGAAGTACCCGAGTGCGCTCTCTACGGCGTGCAGACTCTTCGTGGTATTGAGAATTTCGAGATCTCGAAGTTCCACCTCAACGAGTATCCTGCCTTCATAAAGGGTCTCGCCATCACCAAGATGGCGGCTGCCCGTGCCAACTTCCAGCTGGGTCTTCTCTCCAAGGAGCAGGCTGACGCTATCGAGCAGGCTTGCCAGGAGATTATCGACGGTCAGCACCATGAACACTTCCCCGTGGATATGATTCAGGGCGGTGCCGGCACCACTACCAACATGAATGCCAACGAGGTGATCGCCAACCGTGCCCTCGAGATCATGGGTCATAAGAGAGGCGAATACCAGTATTGCTCTCCCAACGACCATGTGAACTGCGCTCAGTCTACCAATGACGCTTATCCCTGCGCTATCCACATCGGCATGTACTTCTCTCACCTCCGTTTCCTCCGGCACTATGGCAAGCTCATCGACGCTTTCCGTACAAAGGCTGAGGAGTTCAAGAACATCATCAAGATGGGCCGTACTCAGCTCGAGGACGCTGTGCCCATGACTCTCGGTCAGACTTTCAGCGGCTTCGCCGCTATCCTCACCGACGAACTCAAGCATCTTGATGAGGCTGCCGCCGATTTCCTCACTGTCAATATGGGTGCCACTGCTATCGGCACAGGTATCTGCGCCGAGCCGGGCTACTCCGAGCTCTGCATCAAAGCCCTTCGCGACATCACCGGCTGGGACATCAAGATTGCCGACGACCTCGTNGGTGCCACTTCCGACACTTCCTGCCTCGTGGGCTACGCTTCAGCCCTCAAGCGCATCGCTGTGAAGATGAACAAGATCTGCAACGACCTTCGTCTTCTTGCTTCCGGCCCGCGTTGCGGCCTCGGCGAGTTCAACCTCCCCGCTATGCAGCCCGGTTCTTCTATCATGCCCGGTAAGGTTAACCCCGTTATCCCCGAGGTGATGAACCAGATCTGCTACAAGGTGATCGGCAACGAACTCTGCGTCACCATGTCCGGCGAGGCGGCTCAGATGGAGCTCAATGCCATGGAACCCGTAATGGCTCAGTGCGACTTCGAGTCAGTAGACCTGATGATCAACGGCTTCGAGACTCTCCGCACTCGCTGTGTCGAGGGTATCACAGCCAACGAGGATAAATGTCGCGCTCACGTTCACAACAGCATCGGTGTCGTGACTGCCCTTAACCCTGTGATCGGCTATAAGAATTCCACCAAGATCGCCAAGGAGGCTCTTGAGACAGGCCGTCCTGTTTACGATCTCGTACTCGAGCACGGCATCCTCACCAAGGAGGATCTCGACACTATTCTCGCTCCCGAGAATATGATCAAACCCGTTAAGCTCGACATCAAGCCCCTTAAGTAATTTAACAACCTGCCAAATCTTTTGGCAAGTTATATGTAAAAGAGGATGAGGCGCANGCGCCTCATCCTCTTTTACATATAACCTTATGGCCAGTTTGAAAAAAAATATAATTTTTAGAAAAATTTGCATAGTTAGGATTATTTGTCTAACTTTGCAAGGACGAATTACGTTTAAGGATTCTAAATGGCTGGAAAGAATTTAAAATTTAAACATCTGTATCATGAATATGAATTTATTTTTCAATCGGCTTGCCTTTATGATGCTCCTTGCAGTGTCAATTTGTTTGGGTGGATGCTCCGATGATTTAATCCGGACTCTGGATACACCTGCAGAATCGCAGAATGGAATGAAAGGAACAGCTTCTGTGTACTTCAGAGATCGTGAAAGTGCGGTTTATGCTTCACTTGCTCATTCCAAGTTAAAGAAGAACACGCGGGCTACCGGAGTGGAGGATATACGGGAAGTTCTACCCATACTCCGCAATAAGGATACCTCTATATCACGTGCGGATATGATGCCCGAGCTTAACGATACGGTCGCATATATAATAAATTATGCTGAGGACGGTGGATTCACCATTGTCAGTGCCGATGTAAGAATGAGGGAAATTCTCGCCTACTCTGATATGGGTGAATTCAGTATGGATAACCCCATCTCCAAGAGATATTTTGTAGATGTTTTATCAGACTATTATGAAAGTAGTGTGAATTCTACTAATTTGGATTTGACTCCGATTCCGATTAATCCTGTTCCGCAGGGTTATACTGTAAACACAGCAATAATGATTCATCCGGATCAGGATTATCCCTATGATATGTACGTTCAGAAGAAACATCCGGGATGCCCGGTTGGATGTGTTCCTGTGGCTCTTTCCATAGTGATGAGTCATTGTAAGGATTCTTTTAATTATCATGGCCATAATTTTGATTTCGCGAATATGCGCGAGGTAATTGCAGAGGAGGAAGAGGAATCTAAGCATGAGAAATTTGGCTATAATACCGGAAATAAGATCTATGATGGCTGTATAGAGGAGATGGCTCAGCTGTTGTCATGGATAGGAGAGGATATTGTTGTGGATTATGAACCTGGTTCTTCAGTCGGTAGTAATTCAAGGGGGGTTGAATTTTTGAAAGCAACTGGGTATTTTCTGCATAACTATTTCTCTGGCGCAGATGATGGTCCTGGGTCACGAAATTATCCTTCTTCGTATTATTATAGTAAATTTTTACCGGCTGGAGCTATTGCCAGACTTAGAAAAGATTATTTATTATTAATGGGTGGTAATAATGAGGATACTAATAGTGGGCATTCGTGGGTTTGCCATGGTGCAGACTATTGCATAAATCCTGATACAGGCGCATACGAGGACTATTATTTTAAAATAGACTGGGGCTGGGGTGGCAGGTGTAATGGATCTTTTACAGGTGATGTTTTCTCTGTTGCAAGTCGTAATTACACAAAGTTAATGTATGCATCCGTGAAGATAGAAGGTAAACTTAAAAAGTAAAAAAAGATGAGAACCATAATATTAATCTTTCTGATGGCGATTGGCTGTAGCTATTCCTATTCTGAAAACTGGTTTGTTGAGAATGCAAGGTGGTATGTATCACACGACATGACTTATAATGAGGAAATAGTTGAAGACTACTATAGAGAAATCTACGAACTTAGAAAAAATCCGGAAGCTGAAGACGACTGTCTCGAAATGATATGTACAAGAGTTAAGGACGGGCAGCGTGAAGGCGAGGAGACATTTATAGCTTTCATCCGGGTTGACGGTGAAAGGGTGTATTTCAAAGATGCGTGGAATTGGGACAAGTGGTATCTCATGTATGACTTTTCTATTACTCCCACACATCATACTGTTGTATGGGATGTGAAGACGCAGGGAAATTCTTATAAATATCCTACACCCGTAGAGCTTTACTGTTATGAAATGTTTCAGACGGAAAATCCAGAGATCAGGATTGCGAGTGTGGTAGATAGTGATGAGTATGAATGGAGGTATTTCACCGGTGATGGTTCTTTACGTTATATGTCGGGATATTGGATTTTAGGTATAGGAAGTACAGAAGGTCCGATTGAAAATTGTGAATATGGATTGTTAGGTAAGTCACAGAAACTTTTGCGATTTGAGGTCGGAGACGAGATAATATATGAATGTGACCTGATTGCCGGTGTGTCACAGAACAAGAAGGACGATCAATCATCTGTTGATCATTCATCGCCGAAATACAGCCTCGACGGCCGTCTTCTCTCACCGGATGCCGACGGCCTTTACATTCAGAATGGCCGTCTCCATCTCAATCATTCCAGATAAAAACTCTATCATCTCATAATTTTTGAAAATTTTGTATGGTTAGTATCATTTGTTTAACTTTACAAATGGATCGCATTTAGAGACTTTAAACTTAAAAAGTAAAAAAATGAGAACTGTAATTTTAATTTTACTTATAGCGATTGGCTGGAGCCATTCCTATTCTGAAAACTGGTTTGTCGAGAATGCGAGATGGTACGTGTCGTATGGCGTTGTTGGTTTGGATGACACCATAGATGATTTCTATGGCGAAATCGTCGAACTCAGAAAAAGCCCGGAGGCTGAAGATGGCAGCCTTGAAATGATATGTACAAAAGTTGCGAGAGGGCAGCGTGTAGGCGAGGAAACATTTATAGCTTTTATCCGGGTTGAAGATGACAAGGTGTATTTCAAGGATGTGTGGAATTGGGACAAGTGGTATCTGATGTATGACTTCTCCATAACTCTACATAAGAGTGCTGATGTATGGGAGGTGAAGACAGAGGAGGATTCCAATAAATATCCTACACTTGTAGATCTTTTCTGTTATAAAATGTTTCAGACGGAAAATCCTGAGATCAGGATTGCGTCCGTGATAGATAGTTCGTATAGCTACAAGTATTCCTACAATGATTGCTGGATGGATTTTCTGTCGGGATATTGGATTTTAGGTATAGGAAGTACTGAAGGGCCGATTAAGAATTGTGGTTATGGAGTGGCCGGTGAGTGGAAGCAGAGGCTTCTGCGATTTGAGGTCGGTGACGAGATAATATATGAATATGATCTGATTGCCGGCATTCCTCAGAATAGGCAGGATGATCAATCAACTGTTGATCAGTCATCTCCGAAATATGGCCTTGACGGTCGTCTTCTCCCACCGGATGCCGATGGCCTCTACATTCAGAATGGGCGTCTTCATCTCAATCGCTCCAGATAGTAATACGTTCATACATGCAAACGCGGGTTGATAGCTTCCGGCTATCAACCCGCGTTTGCAGTATAGTTAACGAATGAAAAATATTTAACGGATGAAGATAATCCGTTGGTTGGAACTGCCTCGGAAACGGAGTGAAGGATCACGGAGTGCTTCAACGTATGGCCCTTCCACGACAGCCTCGGCTTCGGCCACAGCTCCGTACAACTCAGGTGATGCCTGAATCTCTTCCCATGTGTAGCCGGTATAGAGCCATACGGTGTAGCCCGCCTCGCGTATCGCCCTGATGAGCTGTGCCGTGCTTTCAGGGTGCATCAGCGGGTCTCCTCCGCTAAGAGTCACATTGAATTCTTCCTCCCTTATTATGCCAAGCAATTCCGATAACGTCCTTTCCGTACCCCCCGACGGGTCCCACGACTGGGGGTTATGACATCCCGGACATCGGTGGGTGCATCCGGCCAGATATATGGATGTGCGGAATCCGGGGCCGTCTACTGTCGTGCCCCGGATTATGTCCAATACCCTATATGAAGGTTCTTTCATCTTGTGTTGGTTTCATTCATGCACCACACGATCTTTCAATTCGGCAAGTTTTCCGGAATTCCAACGATCGGTGGTGCCTACAAGGTAGCCGGTGATACGCTGAATCGTCTCAAAGGATGTGCCGCATTTCGGGCAATGCTTCTGGCTCATGTCGGCATTCTCATAGCCGCAGCTTGGACAGTGATTGCGGTTATGGTTCATTGACCCGTAGCCCATATTGTATTCATCCATCATATCTACAATCTGCATGATGGCTTCCTCATTATGAGTGGCGTCTCCGTCGATCTCCACATAGAAGATATGGCCACCTCCCGTCAGGGCATGATACGGAGCCTCTATCTTTGCCTTATGACGCGGCGAACAGTGGTAGTAGACGGGCACATGGTTGGAGTTGGTATAATACTCCTTGTCCGTGATTCCGGCTATCTCTCCGTAGGTCTTGCGGTCGCGTTTGGTGAAGCGTCCGGAAAGTCCCTCCGCCGGAGTGGCAAGCACCGAGTAGTTATGTCCGTAGGTCTCGCAGTATTCGTTGACGCGGCTGCGCATGTGGCTCACTATCCTGAGTCCGAGTGCCTGTGCCTCCTCCGATTCTCCGTGATGCTTGCCGATAAGAGCTATCAGGCATTCTGCAAGCCCTATGAATCCTATGCCGAGTGTGCCCTGATTTATCACACTCTCTATCGTGCTGTTGCGGTCAAGATTTTCCGAACCGTTCCACAGCACACTCATCACAAGCGGAAACTGCTTGGCCAGGGCTGTCTTCTGAAACTCAAAACGGTCATGCAGCTGCCGGGCGGCGGTGTCGAGCAGATGATTGAGTTTCTGGAAGAAGCGGTCGATACGTTCATCTTTATCCTTGATATTCATCACCTCGATTGCCAGACGCACTATATTGAGGGTGGTGAACGACAGATTGCCACGGCCGATACTGGTCTTCTCTCCGTAGCGGTTTTCAAAGACACGGGTCCGGCAGCCCATCGTAGCCACTTCATATTTATATCTCTCCGGGTCGTCGGCTCTCCACTTGTCATGATGATTGAATGTGGCGTCGAGATTCAGGAAGTTGGGGAAGAATCTCCGTGCTGTCACCTTGCAGGCAAGCTTATAGAGATCATAATTGGGGTCTTCGGGCAGATAGCTCACTCCGCGTTTCTTCTTCCATATCTGTATCGGGAAGATAGCCGTCGCACCGTTGCCCACACCTTCGTATGTGGAGTTGAGAATTTCGCGGATCACGCAGCGCCCCTCGGCAGATGTGTCTGTGCCATAGTTGATGGAGGAGAACACCACCTGATTGCCTCCGCGCGAATGGATGGTATTCATATTGTGGATAAAGGCCTCCATCGACTGGTGAACTCTCCCCACTGTCTTATTGATGGCGTGTTGCTTGAGGCGCTCGTCGCCTTCAAGCTCATCGAGCGGCATCTTCAGATAGTCTTTTATTTCACAGTTGTAGAGATGGGAGAGGTCGCGGCCGGTGAGTTCTTCCAGATTTTTCACCTCCTCTATATAGCTGCTTCTGACAAAGGGAGCAAGATAGAAATCGAAAGCGGGGATGGCTTGGCCGCCGTGCATTTCGTTCTGCGCGGTCTCGAGAGAGATGCAGGCTATCACGCTGGCTGTCTCTATTCTCTTTGCAGGACGCGATTCGCCGTGGCCGGCCACGAATCCGTATTTCAATATCTTGTCGAGAGGATGCTGCACGCAGGTCAGCGACTTTGTGGGATAATAGTCCTTGTCGTGGATGTGAAGAAGATTGTTCTTCACGGCCGTCTTCGCTTCCTGACTCAGCAGATAGTCGTCGACAAAGGGTTTGGTGGTCTCGCTCGCGAATTTCATCATCATGCCGGCGGGGGAGTCGGTGTTCATGTTGGCGTTTTCGCGAGTCACATCATTGTTCTTGGCCTCGATGATCTCCAGGAATATATCCCGGGTCTTGGCTCTGCGGGCTATCGACCTCTGGTCGCGATAGGCTATGTAACGCTTGGCCACATCCTTGCGCGAGGAGTTCATCAGTTCGTATTCCACTTGATCCTGGATCTCTTCCACGGTCATCTGCTCCTTGCCGCTCATTCCTATACGGTCGGATATCCGTTGGATAAGCCCTTCGTCTTCTCCTTGTTCGGTCTGGAGCATAGCCTTGCGGATAGCTCCTTTTATCTTCTCTTCGTTGAAGCCGTCTACTCGGCCGTCGCGCTTAACTACGGTATGTATCATGTCGGGTAATCTGGGGTTCTCTTGTGGTCTGTTTTGACTCCGCAAATTTATCTCTATTTTTCTAATCCTACAACCCCTTTGGGATTATTAAATGTGTTAAAATAAATATTTTGGAAAACTTTTTATTTATCAGAATTTGTTAATGTTCTGATTACTAATGAAATTCGGTTTGGTTTTGGACAACTATTCTCTTTGCCTCTTTCTGAAATATGTCTGAAAAAGTTGTCAACATTTATTTTCGCCTGAATGCGTCATAATCCAACGGGCGGGTAGGATTGTTAGAATTACAACGATAAATCAGAAATTAAAATCACATACCATGTCCCATAGCAATCAGATGAAGAAAGTGACCCGAGAGATGGCTCTCCTCTACCACGAGGAGTCACGTCCGGGCAAGATCGAAATTCGTCCTACAAAGCCATATACCTCCCAGATGGACCTCTCGCTGGCATATTCTCCGGGAGTTGCTTTTCCTTGTATAGAGATTGAAAAGAATCCCCTTGACGTCTATAAATACACCGACAAAGGGAATCTCGTAGGCGTTGTCTCCAACGGCACCGCCGTTCTTGGTCTGGGTGATATCGGGCCGTTAGCCGGCAAACCGGTCATGGAGGGCAAAGCTCTTCTTTTTAAGATTTTTGCCGGTCTGGATGCTTTTGACATCGAGGTTGACGAGAAGGATCCGGATAAACTGGTGGAGGTGGTCAAGGCGATAGCACCTACCTTCGGCGGCATTAATCTGGAGGATATAAAAGCCCCCGAATGTTTTAAGGTGGAAAATCGCCTGAAGGAGGAATGTGATATTCCGGTGATGCACGACGACCAGCATGGCACAGCCATTATCTCGGGAGCGGGACTCATCAACGCTCTTGAGATTCAGAAAAAGAATATTGCCGATATCCGGCTCGTAGTGAATGGTGCGGGAGCTGCCGCTCAGAGTTGCACCCGTCTTTATATGCGTCTTGGTGTGCGTCCGGAGAATATAGTGATGTGCGATTCAAAAGGCGTAATTCGTAAGGATCGTCCCGACCTGTCGGCCTCGAAGAGGGAGTTTGCCACTGACAGGGATATCAATACTCTTGCCGAGGCTCTTGTGGATGCCGATGTGTTCCTGGGGCTCTCTGTCGCTGATGTGGTGACTCCGGAGATGGTGAGGTCAATGGCTCCGCGTCCTGTTGTGTTCGCTCTTGCTAATCCCGACCCTGAGATCGACTATGACCGGGCTAAGGAGGCTCGGCCTGACGTAATCGTAGCCACAGGCCGTTCTGATTATCCTAATCAGATCAACAATGTGATAGGTTTCCCCTATATCTTCCGTGGAGCGCTCGACTGCGGCGCGACTGCTATCAACGAGCAGATGAAGATTGCGGCGGTATATGCCATTGCTTCGCTCGCCAAGTTGCCTGTGCCGTCGGTGGTGGATGAGGCTTACGGGATGTATAATCTCTCGTTCGGGCCTGATTATATCCTTCCGAAGGCTCTCGACCCGCGTCTGTTGGCCACTGTGGCTCCCGCGGTGGCCAAGGCGGCCGCTGAATCGGGTATCGCCCGGCGTCCTATCACCGACTGGACTGCGTATAAGGAGAAACTGAGCCGCCTCATGGGTGATGACGGACGCATGATGCGCCATATCACTGAATTGGCATCGGCCAATCCGCAGCGTGTGGTCTTTGCAGAGGTGAATACCGACAATATGCTCCGCGCGGCTCAGAATCTTTTCCATGACGGAGTGTGCCGTCCTGTGCTTCTGGGAAATCCTACCACTATTGCCAACCATGCGTCGGCGCTCGACCTTGACATCGAAGGCATCGAGATTATCAATCCGCTTGCTGAATCGGAGGCTGCCCGCCGCGACCGCTATGCAGAGGCTCTCGCCGATATGAAGCAACGTGAGGGTGTCACTCTCGACAGTGCCCGCGAACTTATGCACGATCGTAATTATTACGGCCTGATGATGGTGGCGCTCGGCGATGCCGACGCTTTCCTCGGGGCCACAGCTTCTTCCGCCGGGGAGGAAAAACGTCTTGCCGCCTCGATAATCGGTCTGTCGGAGGGTTTCTCTCATTCGGCTACAATGCATATTGTCAATTCTCGTCGAGGCACTCTCTTCCTTGCCGACACAGGTGATAATCCTCGCTGCGACACGGACACTCTCGTTGACATCGCACGTCTTGCCGACAGGACTGCCTCTTATTTCTCTCATGACGGTGTGCTGGCTGTGCTCTCTTACAGTAATTTCGGATCTAATCTCTCTGATCCCGAACCGCGTGTGGCTGCCGAGGCTGTCAGAATCCTTCACGAGAAGTATCCGGAGATTGCCGTGGATGGGGAGATGCAGCTCGACTACGCGCTCAACACCGAACTGCGTGACAAGACCTATCCTTTCAGTACGATTAAAGGCAAGGAGGTCAATACGCTTGTATTCCCTAATCTTGCCGCCGCCAACACGGCATATAAGGTGATTCTCTCGATGGGTATCGGCAGTGTGATCGGTCCGGTGCAGATGGGTCTGCGCAAACCTGTATATTTCACTCCGCTCACTTCGGAGGTGCGTGATATTGTGAATCTGGCAGCCGTGGCCGCCCTCGACGCCATTGTCACCAACAAAATGTAGTCACACTCGGATTCCCGGTCGGCCTCGGAAAGTCATACGTGATAAAGATGACTTTCTTCGGCCGAGATATACGGAAAAGTACCTATAAAAAGATTCCACGTCTCTCTATGAGGACTGTGGAATCTTTTTATGCGCGGAATTACAATAAGTCCTATTTCACGCAGGGTTACTATTCATCTTTATACAGCTAAACGGAAAAGTGTTTCCGCTGAATATTTCGATACAATAGTTCGGTAATTTTTATCGAATCATTGTATTTCACATACACGTCATTCAAGTATGGCGGAGTTCTTTTTGGCTATGTTTTCCAGATCGTCGTTGCGCTCCACATTCTTTCCATAATTGAACGTGTAGGTCAGCGAAAGTTCCAGTCTTCTTGCTCTGCCTTGAATCCATCTCCATCCATCAGAACAGAAGGTGGCGGAGGCATACCTCTCATATACTCTTCCCTTGGAAAACCAGTTTCTGAACGAAAGTTCAGCCTTTAAGTTCCCGATCGAGTAATTGATCATCAATCCATAGCTGCTTTTAGCATGGAATGAGGTTCCCAATCTGCTCAATATGCTGGTGGAGGGGGAGTCATAATACATGGTCAGAGCCATATTGCCAAAATAGTATGACGCGAAAGCTGATCCGGTGAAGTCATTACGGCTCATGGGCAGTATTCCTGAAAGTGACTCACGCTTATATGTGCCTCGCGCGTTAAGGATTAAGGAATTCCTGAGAAGTCTGGCAGTGGCTGAGAGTGAGACGGAGAAAAGTTTTTCTGTATTGTCATCGCTGAAACTCCTTATTAATCCGTCATAGCCCTCTGTGGGAGCATATACGTATATCGGACCATGACGATAAACGTCATATCTTGCAGAGGCTGCAATGCTGAACATATTGACCGGTATGTAGGTATATGTGACGGATGACATAGGCCCGTATACATTCCTCATGTCCGGATTTCCTGCTATCCAGATTAATTCGTCCTGACGCACCGTGGCATCATTTGTCCATGCCGGTCGCGGGGCTGAATTAGCCCACCATCCCTCGGCATTCAGATGATGATTGGAATTAATTGAATAGTCGAGCGAAACCCCCAGCCTCGGATTCCAGTCACTGGAAATGGTCGCATGATTGAGCTTTCCGTAGACGTATGATGCGCCGAGGCGTGTGTAGAGGTTGAGTCCGAATTCAAAATTCTGCAGATATTCAAGGAAAACCATGCTCTCGCTTGACGTGAGTCTCTGGTTGGCGAGGCTCTCCCCGGAGTATCTTGTATCGTAGAAATGGGCATAGCTGTTGAGCATTACGCGAAGACTGTTTCTGTGCTTCAACCGTTTTGAATAAAATATTGTCGCGTCTGGAGTATAGGATTTCTCGTTTATGTCGGTTATGATCGGAGCGAGGTTTCCTAATGCGTAGGAGTTCATGTTTTTGTTGGCCGAATAAGAGAACGACCAATCAGTGATGAGGAAATTCTCCTTAGGCAAAGCAAACTGATAATAACCCTTGATACTTGCATTGTTGGAGGTTGAGGTATTGTTTTGCTCATATTCGGTGGAGGGCAAGATTGGTGCTGAGAATGCTATATTTCCGCTTTGCAATCCTCTTGGGGTTCCAATCCTGCTGAACGATACGGTATGGCCTAAATACATGCCCCTGTTATTGTTGTAGGATGCCCTTATAGCCGCATTCTCGGAGTTGTTGCGGATGTCGGAATAATCAGTGTCGGTAATTCTTTCAAGAAGACCGACTTCCCTGTCCTCAAACATAAAATCACGAAAAGTTTCCTTTTTGTAATCCTTTGCTTTCTTATTCCGTGTGCCACCGGCGGAGACATTGGCGTCAAACATCCAGTTTCTATACGTGAACTTCTCATATAACCCACCCCCTATATTATTTACACCGAGTGTCTCGCCCCGAAGCGAAGCTTTGGTATATCCTCCCCATTCCGGAAGGCTAATGATAAAGTTGACGACATGGTCGGCTCCGGCAAATCTTGGGTCAGTCGGAAAATCCAATATCTCGACAGCCTTCACATTCTCCGGTCGGAGTCCGTCAAGTTCTTCGGGCGATGCGGGAACATAATTTATGAAGAACGATACGGACGCATTATTGATCATAGTCACGCTTTTGTCGATCGGGGATACTGACAATTGCGGAATCTGCATTAATGTAAGGAGTGAGACGGCATCCATCGCCACCTTTTTCATTTTCTTCCCCGGAATGTACTCCACTCCGTTTTCAATGGCACGCTGGCTACGACCTTCAACCACAATCTCCGAAAGATCATAACCAATGGAATCCACATCCTGAACCTCTTTACCCTGTGCATTAAAATATTTTTATATATGTGTATATTTTTGTATAATGCAAAAAAAAGTTCTCTTATGGCCAATAAGGGATAAAATAGACCAAATTTTATAGTAAAATCGTTGGAATTTATCTTCCGTTCACATGTCTGTGAAGAAAACTTCTTAATTCCTCCAGAAGGCGGGAGTAAAGAGTACAAGAATTGTGAAAAGTTCAAGACGGCCGGTGAGCATGATGAAGGAAAGAATCCATTTGGCAGCATCCGGAACGTAGGCGTAGTTGCCTTGTATGCCGGTTATGTCGGTGCCGAGTCCGGTATTGCTTATTGCGCTCAAGGCACAGAAGAAACTGTCTTTCAGAGGCAGACCCAATAGCACCAGTCCAACGCCTCCGCTCATTATCACAATGATATAGATGAATAGGAATGCAAGTGTCTTTTGCACTGTCACGTAGCTTGTCCCTTTCCCGTTGATCACAACGGTGGTCACGGCGTTGGGGTGCATGAGTTGAAAAAATTGGTTCTTAAGAAACTTGAAGAGAACAATGAAACGGTCGATTTTCACTCCGCCGGATGTGCTTCCGGCGCAGGATCCCATCACCATCATCACTATCAGCAGCACGGTGGCTATCGGACCCCATTCATGAAAATCAGGCTCGGTCAGACCGGTGGAGGAGAGTATGGAGATGGTCTGAAACAGGGGGTCGATGGTCCAGTCGGCGATGTTTAGGATTGTTCCGTGAAAAAAGGAATTGGTTACGAATATCAGATAGCAAACGAGGATTATAGCTAAATATACTTTCAAGGTGTCGTTGCGGAACACGGCTTTGATCTGCCCGCAAGCTGCCTTATAGATAAGCGCGAAGTTCACTCCGCCAAGAAACATGAAGACGGCTATCACTATCTTCAGATACATATTCTCCATTTCGGTCACTGATGTGTCTGACGTGGAGAATCCGCCGGTCGACATGGTGGAGAGTCCGTAGCACACGGCGTCGAAGATATTTATGTCGGCTAACGAAAGTAGTCCTATCAGTATTCCGGTCAGGATGATATACACCAGCCAGAGGCTCTGGGCCGTGAAGCTGACACGCGGCCGCAGTTTGTCGTGGGTGATGCCGGTCACTTCGGCATTGAATAGCTGCATACCGCCCTGATAGTTGAGCATCGGCACCACTGCAAGTGTGAAGAGGATTATACCCAATCCTCCGATCCATTGCACTATGCAGCGCCATAGAAGGATGGATTGCGGCACATCGGCAAGCGTATTGAGCACGCTGGCGCCGGTGGTGGTGTAGCCGCTCATTGTCTCGAAAAAAGCATCGGTGATACTGAGTCGGGTGGAGCAGAGCATGAAGGGGAGCATCCCGAACAGGGAGAGTATCACCCACGTGAGGCCCGTCAGCATGATTGCCTCTCGTTTGCCCATCTCTCTGGAATGTGGCTTCAGACTCATCATGACTGAGCCACATCCGGCCGTGATGGCTATGGATATCAGAAACTCTACCCAGTTGCAGTCTTTCATGAAGAAACCCACTATCATGGGCACTGCCATGAAGGCTGATTCTATCATTAGAAGCCAGCCGATCACTCTGAGGAGCATCTTTATGTTGATATAGGATCGTTGTCCGTATTTCTTCACCTCTGTAAGTTTTGGATAAGTGATGCTTTGCCCGGTCAGAGAAACCATTTCTCGATCTTGTGGATAGTGCCGCTCACGCAGAACACTACCACAAAGTCGCCGGGACGGATATGTGTGTTACCTCCCACAAGCTCGCAGAGGCCGTCGCGGGCCATGGCGGCGATAGTCATCCCTTCGGGGAGTCGCAGGTCTTTCACGGGGGCTTTCGTGATCTTGGCTCCGGGTCTCACCTGCATCTCGGCCACTTCGGCGCCGGCGAGTACCAGACATTTGGCACTCGATTCGTCAGTGTCAAGCAGAATCTTGAAGATATGGCTCGAAGCGAGCAGTTTCTTATTGATGACTGTGCCGATATTGAGATTTTCGGCCTGCGACAGAAACTGGAGATTCTCTACGTCGGCTATCGTTTTCGGCACTCCGAATTCCTTGGCGGTCAGACACGACAATATATTGGTCTCGCTGGAGTCTGTCAGAGCCATGAAGGCGTCAAACTGATATATGTTGTTCTCCTTAAGCACCTCCACATCGCGTCCGTCGCCATGCACAATCTCGCAGTCGGGGAGTGCTGTGGCCATGGCCTCGCAGTGCTCACGGTCTATGTCGATTATCTTGAGATGGAAGTCGTCATGAAAGAGGCGGGCAAACCGCATCGTGATGCGGCTGCCTCCCATGATCAGAACCCGCCGGATTGTCCTCTTCTTTTTGCCGCAGATGTCTCTGACGGTCTTTATGAAGGGGGGAGTGGTGATAAAGTAGACTATATCATCGCGTTTTATCTCGTCATTGCCTCGGGGGATGATGGTCTCGTTCTTTCTCTTTATGGCGGCCACATGGAAGTCGTGGGTGGTCACGGGCAGATCTTTTATCTTGCAGTCTATCAGGGGAGACTCGTCATGGAGTTTCACGCCTATGAGAAGAAGTTTGCCGTCATGTAATTCTCCCCAGTAGCGGGCCCAGTTATGGAGAAGCGAACGGTTCACCTCCTCCGCTGCCAGATTTTCGGGATAGATGAGGAAGTCGATACCCAGACTCTTCACAATATCACCGTTGTCATCGCGCAGGAATTCCGAACTGTCGATACGGGCCACAGTTTTCTTCGCTCCGAGTTTCTTGGCTATGGCACACGAGGTGAGATTGCGCGTCTCGTAGGGGGTGACGGCTATATATAGGTCGGTGCCGGTGATGCCGACATCGCGCAGGGTCTGGAAACTGGATGTGGATCCGTTCCAGGTCATGAGGTTGTATTTGGAGTCTATCAGGTCGAGTTGCTCCTGATTGTTGTCAATCAGAATTATATCCTGATCTTCATTTGAGAGCATTTTGGCGAGGTGGCTGCCCACTTCGCCCGCTCCCGCTATCACTATTTTCATTATTTTCCTTCCTTCGCTGTCGTCTCTTCATTTTCTGTGAGGAGGAGGTGCATCTCGCGCAGGGCCTTTTCTATTGACTCGTTGTCATATCCGCAGTCGTGTCTGAGTTGACTGACGGAGCCGTGTTCTGTCCAGCTGTCGGGGGCTCCGAGCTTACGGAGCGGCAGGTTGATGCCGTTGGTGGTCATCCAGTCGGCCACAGCTGAGCCGAGACCACCCTTCACGCTTCCGTCTTCGATCGTGATCACAGCTTTATATTTCGACGCTATCTCGCCGAGCAGTTGCTCATCGAGGGGTTTAAGCCATATCATGTCGTAATGGTCGGTGAGGAGTCCTTCGCGTGTAAGCTTATGGGCCACTTCCAGCGCATCGTTGCCGACGGGGCCTAAGCTGAGTATGGCCACCCGCGCCCCGAGGGTCTGCAGTTGCCGGCGGCCCTTGCCGGTCTCTATCTTTTTCATAGGGGTGCGCCAGTCGGTGTGAAGGGCTGTGCCGCGGGGATAGCGGATCGCCATAGGGCCGCCTGCTGTCAGGGAGGAGAACATGAGGTTGCGCAATGTCTCCTCATCCATCGGAGAGGCCACTTTCATGCCGGGTATGCAGCTCAGATAGGCGAGGTCAAGCATGCCGTGATGGGTCACCCCGTCTTCGCCTACCAGACCGGCACGGTCGATGCAGAACGTCACGGGCAGCCCTTGAATGGCTACATCGTTGATGATGTTGTCGTAGGCGCGTTGCAGAAAACTCGAGTAGATTGCCACAAAAGGATGTTTCCCGGCTGTGGCCATTCCGCCGGCGAATGTCACGGCATGACCCTCGGAAATACCCACATCAAACGAACGGTCGGGGTAGGCCGCCATCATCTTGTTGATAGAGGTGCCGGAGGGCATGGCTGCCGTGATCCCTACTATCTCGGGGTGTTGCCCGGCAAGCTCCACAAGTGTCTCTCCGAACACCTCCTGCCAGAGGGGCGCGCTCCCGGCGCCACTCTTCTTCAGGCGTTCGCCCGTGGCGGGGTCGAATTTGCCCGGTGCGTGCCAGATGGTAGGCTCTTTCTCGGCCTGCTCGAATCCTTTCCCTTTTACGGTGCGCAGGTGAAGGATGCGGGGCCCCTTCATATCTTTTATCTCTTTAAGCACCTTTACTATCTTACCGACGTCATGACCGTCGAAAGGGCCGAAATAGCGGATATTCAGTCCCTCGAAAATATTCTGCTGCTGAGAGATGAAGGCTTTCAGGGAGTTGTTGAGCCTGAGCACGCGGCGTTTGTTGGCGTCGTCGATGAGTCCCTTGTCGCGAAGAAACTCATATATTCTCTTTCTCCAGCGGTTGTAGCCGGCGGAGGTGGTGATTTCGGTCAGGTAATGATGAAGCGCGCCGACGTTGTCATCGATACTCATATCATTATCGTTGAGGATTATGAGCAGGTTGTTAGGACTGTTGGAGGCGTTGTTGAGTCCCTCGAAGGAGAGTCCGTTGCCGATAGAGGCATCGCCGATCACTGCCACAGTCTTCCTGTCTTCACGCCCGGGGGTGGTCATGTCTGCGATAGCCATGCCGAGGGCTGCCGAGATGGAGTTGCCGGCATGGCCGGCGGAGAAGGTGTCGTATTCACTTTCGGATGGGGTGGGAAAGCCGCTTAGTCCGCCATGTGTGCGGAGGGTGGAGAAGCGATCGCGCCGCCCGGTCAGAAGTTTGTGGGAATATGCCTGATGGCCCACGTCCCAGACTATCCTGTCTTCCGGCGTGTTGAACACGTAGTGGAGTGCGACGGTCAGCTCCACAGCTCCCATGCTTGAGGCGAAATGCCCGGGATTGGTGGAGAGATGGGATATGATACACTGCCGCAATTCTTCGCACAACGCGGGAAGCTCACTTTCGGGGAGTGTGCGCAGATCGGCCGGTATATTGATTCTTTCCAGCAATCGCGTGTCTTGTCTTTTGCCTCCGTCCGGAGTGTTTGCCTGCTTTGTCATTTCCTCTTGTTGTCTTTATTTGCCGGATCTATATATTTGCGATAGAGTGGCACCAGTATGATGACTCCGGTCATCGCTACCAGCAGTATATTCTTCAGGTTGATGCCTCCGACGCGGAGCAGATATTGACTGAGCCATATCCAGAGGAGTCCGAGGAATATGAATCCGGCTATTCTTGTCGCTTTCATTTTATATGGCGATGCCGTCACGGTGTAGGGGCAGGGATGCGTAGTCCCGACCGGGGATTTTATCGCTTTTGTATCTAAAATCCCTGTGTCCGTCCCTTTCTCGGAGGCATTCATTTGCGAAATTAATGAATTTATCCCGAACAGCCGCTATTTTCCCCCGAAGATATTCAAACTTTTTCAAGCTCGGTGCCGGGAAAAGTCTTGTTGCCCGTTCTGTTTCGCCGGGGTCTGAACAGGAGGATTGTATATAGTGTTATAGAGCTAAGAAACCCTTATTGTTACTTGTGACACATTCTTTCGTATCATGAAAATTACTTCCACCGCTATATCTGTTCTCTTTTCGATGATGATTGCCATGATTTTTGCCGGTTGTGACAGTGGCCATACGGGCTTTTCGGATTCGGAATCATCTGTGTCGCCGGAGATGCCGTCTGTCGGGGATTCTGTCAGTGTGCAAGCCGATCCGAAACCGGCGCCCCCTGCGGTGAGAAAGTTCTATTCGGCAGAGGAGGCTAAGGAGTATATGCGCACTTCTCCTCATTCCGAGAGGTACATGAAAGGTATCCTTCCGAGCATGGCCGATGATGAGCTCGACTATTGCACGCGTCTGCTCAATAACACTCACGATGGGTTTATTGTGGTGGACAAGAATCGTATGAAGGTGATTCTCTTTGACAAATATGGTGTGGAACGACGTTCTTACGGAATGGCCTGCGCCAAAAATTATGGCACGAAACATAAGAAGGCCGATTCCCGCACTCCGGAGGGTTTCTTCGATGTGGAGGGTGTCTATGACAGTACTGACTGGCTTTTCACCGATGATAATGGCGTGCAGAGCCCGAAAAAGGGACAGTTCGGTCCGCGGTTCATACGTCTGCGCACCCCCGTGTCGTCGCAGATCGGTATTCATGGCACATGCGCTCCGTGGAGCATCGGCGGCCGTTCGAGCCACGGATGTATCCGCATAAAGAATGAGAATATTCTGGAGCTTGTAGAACTCGTGGAGAAGGGGATGCCGGTCATTGTGACTCCGGGTCGCAGGGATATGGAAGTCAATGCCAGGGAAGGATATGCAGTGGCTTCAATCTCCACTGTGCCGGGCAGGAAGGCTTTGGAAATTCCTGACGGACCGGCCGCCTCGGCAGAGTCGGCGACGGAGGCTTCGGATTCGTCCGTGACCACTGCTTCGGAATCTTCTGCAACTCCTGATTCTATTGAAAATAAACCGCAGCAGGCTGCCCCTGTAGACCCTGCTCCGGAAAGTGATGATTCTGAAATTTAGCGGGGCAGCCACTGAAATAGTGGTTACTGACCGTTATTTATCAAATATAGACCTCATATCACTCTTTTCAAACTGAATTTTTTTCTTTAATTTTGCAGTTGAAAAATCATTCAATGCGACCGGCTCCGTACTATCCTGGGTCCGGTCTTATCAGAACTGCTTATTAATGACAAAGTATAATAACTATTCTCCTGAGATTCCTTACGACGGCGAACCGCTTCCTCCGGTTGACAAACCTCAGCGGGAGGAACCCGTAGCTGCTACCGTTGACAAACCTGTAACCCGTCCTGCCGCTAAAAAGAAGAAAAAAAAGGTGGTGGCGGCGCGTCCCGTCAAATCGGTACGCAATGAGATGCGTTCGTTCAAGGAGTCTTTTTCCGGTTTTGTCGACTGGATTTCGGGTCCCAATGCCCGGCTGCTGCTGGGCATCTTCCTTACATGTCTGGGCGTCTACATGGGTGTGGCCTTCATATCCTATTTTGCTGATTGCATGAAGGATCAGGCCTTAATAAATAACACTCCCATCGGTCTGGCTCCCCCTGTGTCTAATTCGGCAGGTGAGGGCGGAGCCCGCCTTGCGGAATTTCTTATCAACGAGGGTTTCGGACTCGGTGCCTTTGTCATAGTGTTCTGGCTCGTCGCCATGGCGCTTAAGCATCTTGTCGGCAAACCGCGGTTCAAGTCGGTTGATTTCACCATAAAATGTTTTGTGGCGCTTATCACAGTGTCGCTCATTGTCGGCCTGCTGACCATAAAGGTCGATACGCCGGTCAACTGGGGCGGCTATCATGGACGGTATGTCAATGAGTTTATTGTCCATTTCTTCGGCTGGACGGGGGCTGTGGTGCTCTGCATATTCATGCTCGCTGTCTTTGTGGTGATATGTCTGCGTGATTTCGTCAACTGGATTATCAGGCTTAAGAAGAAGGCCGCCCAGAAACGACATGTCATCATGGAGGCCCGCCGCCGCAAGGAGGAGAAGGAACGGGCCCGCGAAGAGATGTTGCGACAGGAGGAACTTGAACTCGCCAAGGTAGGGGAGGGGGTGTCTCCCGAAGCGGCACAACCCGAACCTGAGATTGATGATACGCAGGTCACATTCAGTCCTGACGATGTGGACAGTGGCTACTATACTCTTCCTGATGATGAGAATTTCGATTCGGATCCGGAGGGTCTTCGCGACCGCACTCGTCGCACCCCCCACGCGGCATATATGCCCCGGGAGGCCGCTTCTTCTCCTCTCGCTCCTTCCTCTTCTCCCGCACCTTCCATGGAATCCGGTGTTGTGGCAGGCGTAACGACGGATGCTCTCTCTTCTCATCCGGCGCCTTCCCCTTCTCCTTCTCCTTCCGCTGTGGCGGCCTCTTCGGACGGATCTTCCCACGGGATTGAGGCCGAGCAGACTGGTGAACCCGCTGCCTCTGATGACGGCGATGTTTTATCGGATCCGATGGTGGTGAATGTCAACCAGATAGATAAGGCTGAACCGGCTCTTTTCGAGAAGGCCGACGGACTGCCGGGTTCTACTCCTTATCAGTTCCCGCCTGTCGAATTGCTGCGTCCGGGTGTGGAGCGTATTAGTGTCGATGCCACAGAGCAACTCGAGAATAAGGAGAGAATCCGCAAGACTCTGCTTGATTTCGGAATTCCGATCGTCTCCATCGAGGCCACTGTCGGCCCGACGGTCACTCTTTACGAGATTGTGCCGGATAAGGGCGTGAAGACTGCGAAGATCCGTGGTCTCGTGGATGATATTGCTCTCAGCCTGGCTGCTGTCGGTGTGCGTATCATCGCGCCTATTCCCGGTAAGGGCACCGTGGGTATCGAGGTGGCCAACAAGGAGCCTCAGACTGTCTCTATGCGTACCGTGATTCAAAGCCGGAAATATCAGGAGTCTCGCTATAAACTCCCGATTGCACTCGGATCCACAATCTCCAATGATGTCTATATCGCTGATCTTGCCAAGATGCCTCACCTTCTCGTGGCGGGTGCCACGGGTCAGGGTAAGTCGGTTGGTCTTAATGCCATAATCGCCTCCCTTCTCTATCGTAAGAGTCCTGATGAACTTAAGTTCGTCATGATAGACCCTAAGATGGTGGAGTTCTCTCTCTACGCTAAGATTGAGAAGCATTATCTTGCGAAATTGCCGGGGGATGATGATCCTATTATCACGGATATGACGCGTGTGGTGGCCACACTCAGTTCGCTCTGTGTGGAGATGGATGATCGCTATCAGCTTCTCAAAAGCGCGCATGTGCGCAATATCGAGGAGTATAACTCCAAGATGATCGACCGTAAGCTCGATCCTGCGGAGGGACATAGGTATCTGCCTTATATCGTGCTTATCGTCGATGAGTTCTCCGACTTGATTATGACCAGCGGCAAGGAGGTGGAGATTCCTATCGCCCGTCTCGCTCAAAAGGCGAGGGCCGTGGGTATGCACGTCATTGTGGCTACTCAGCGTCCTTCTACAAATGTCATCACCGGTATCATCAAGGCCAACTTCCCTGCGCGTATGGCCTTCAAGGTCTCTTCGGGTGTCGACAGCAAGACTATTCTCGACACATCGGGTGCGCAGCAGCTTATAGGTCGCGGCGATATGCTTATCCTCGACAGCTCTGAGATGGTGCGCGTGCAGTGTGCGTTTATCGACACCCCGGAGGTGGAGGAGATTTGCGATTACATAGCTTCGCAGCCCGGCGGCGGAGGTGCATATATTCTTCCCGAACCTATTGTAGGCGGTGGGGATGACGACGGCGAAGGCGGAGGCGGTCCGTCTTTCGGCGACCGTGACCCTCTCTTTGATGAGATCGCACGCACAATCGTAAGCTCCAACACAGCCTCCACCTCTTCGCTCCAGCGTAGATATTCAATCGGCTATAATCGCGCCGGAAAGATTATGGATCAGATGGAGGCTGCCGGAATCGTGGGTCCCTCCCACGGTGGCAAACCGCGTGCGGTGCTTGTGGATGCTGTGACGCTTGAGTCTATCCTCGGCTCGTGATGCCGCTGCGTAGGGATTATTTTCCAGGAGGCCATTTATAGCAATGAGGGCTGGTCGGCTTCGCTGTAAGGAGTTTCGGCAAGTAGATTGTTATAACTCTAAGGGAGGTCATCATGATGTGACCGGGTGAATCATCAAAACGTTATTAAAAGAAATTTAAGTATCTAAGAAGAATTAATAATATGATAGATGCGCGATAATTTTGAGTCAGGTTGGCCGCGGAGCGAAGGAGCTTGGCGAGCTAAGCGACTGAGTGACAAGGTCAATATGGCCAAAATTAGCCGCATATATCATATTAAGATACTTTCAAAGCTACTGAGTTATTATATCGTTTAATTTATGAAATTAAATCAGATAATAAGACCGGTTATTCTGGCTGTCTTGCTTTTACTTCCGGCTTTCATTGCCGGGGCGCAGGGCAGTCCCTCGCCGGCAAAGGTGGCGGCCGATGTGGCGGCAAAGCTGCGCAATACACCGGGTCTTAAGGCGGAGTTCAGGATTGATGCCGGCGGACACACCTCTTCCGGTTCGCTGCTTGTGGCAGGCAGTAAGTTCCGGATTATGACGGGAGCATATTCCGCATGGTATGACGGCAAGTCACTCTATACACTCAATCCGCGTTCAAAGGAGACCACCGTGGTGTCTCCCACTCCCTCCGAACTTCGTGAGGCCAATCCGCTGCTTTTCATCAACGGTGCGTCTGATTCTTATTCTCTCTCCTTCTCCTCACATCAGCCCGCAGGGAAATATATGCTTGTGCTTACTCCGAAACGCAAGGGAGATTCTCTGAAATCGGTGTTCATTACCATCGACCGTAAGTCTCTTCTCCCGGAAAGTATGGTGGTGACCACCACCGACGGAGCTGTCTCTACTCTCACGATCTCCTCTCTGCAGCTCAATATGAAAGTCGGGGCAGGTATCTTTATTTATCCACGCTCCAAATATCCCGCTTTCCGGATTGTCGACCTGCGCTGATGTCTTTCCGGTAATCCTGATTCAAGGCTGATGCGTGAAAGGGAAAACCGCGATTTATGAAATTCACAATTTAAATTCAAGAAATATATGGCTGAAGAAAAGACAAGAGTCCTTATCATAGGCTCAGGACCGGCCGGTTACACTGCCGGTATTTATACCTCACGTGCCACCCTCAATCCGGTAATCTACGAGGGTAACCAGCCGGGCGGACAGCTGACTCAGACCACAGAAGTGGAAAACTTTCCGGGTTATCCCGAGGGAGTGCAGGGGCCGGAGATGATGGATCATATCCGCACTCAGGCTCTCCGGTTTGGTGCTGAAATCCGTTCCAAGGTCATCACCAAGGTGGATTTCTCCTCCCGTCCCTTCCGTTGTGAGGATGAAAGCGGCGACGTGGTGTGGGCTGAGAGCGTGATTATCGCCACAGGTGCTTCCGCAAAATATCTCGGCCTGGCCGATGAAGAGAAGTATCGCGGTCTCGGTGTCAGCGCGTGTGCCACTTGCGACGGTTTCTTCTATCGCAAGAAGGATGTGGCTGTGGTTGGCGGTGGCGACACTGCATGTGAGGAGGCTATCTATCTCTCCACACTCTGCCGCAAGGTATATCTGATCGTGCGTAAGGATTATCTGCGTGCGTCCGACGTGATGCGCAAGCGTATCGCTGAGCGTGAAAATATCGAGATTCTGTTCAACTGCAATACCACCGGTCTCTTCGGAGAGGACGGTGTGGAGGGAGCTCATATTGTCCGCCATGTCGGCACTGACAAGGAGGAGCACTTCGACATTGCTATCGACGGTTTCTTCCTTGCAATCGGTCATCATCCCAACACTGAGATCTTCCGTGGTCAGATTGATCTGGATGCTGAAGGGTATATCAAGGTCGACGGAGTCACCACAGCCACTAATGTGGATGGTGTCTTTGCTGCCGGTGACTGTGCTGACCCTCGCTATCGTCAGGCCATCGTGGCTGCCGGCTCGGGATGTCGCGCTGCTCTCGATGCAGAGAAATTCCTCATGGACCATGAGGAACTTTGAGAAGTCGGTTTGTTATATTAATACTGACCGGAAGACACAATGTGTGCCGCCCGGTCAATGATTGACTTTTTTATGTAATGATACCGTGACGGGGTCTCGCGATCCCGCCACGGACCGGAAGTATTTAATGAAGTTGTTTAAAGAATCTTTGGGTTAATAAGTAGCCAAGAACAATTAATAATATGATAGATGGCCAAAATTAGCCGCATATATCATATTAAGATACTTTCAAAGCT
>JAAVFY010000022.1 GCA_014800515.1 Bacteroidales bacterium | reverse complement strand
CGCATATATCATATTAAGATACTTTCAAAGCTACTGAGTTATTATATCGTTTAATTTTTCTTAGCTACTTATCATAATCGGAGTCTGTCGGAATTTTCTGTAAATTCATTAATTTTGCAATTATGATGTAGCGGGTAGGTGAGAACTACCGACTTGAGTGAAGATTATGAATAATCCGTTCGATTATACGCCTGACGCTGCCTGTGAGGAAGCGTTCCGCGAGTTGCTTCTCAAAATAGAGGACCTTCAGGAAAGTCACTGTCCTGAAGTCCGTGAGTTCTGCCGCGAACTGAAGGAAGGAAAAATGCTTGGTGTTCTGATAGCCGAAGATAAGGCCGGAGACCGACATACGCTGTATGCCTATTCCGGTCAGTGGGGAAAGGCCGGTTTCCATTTTCCGGGCTTTGTGGAACCGGTGTTCGACTATCTTGTGCCTGAAGGTTATTTCAAGAGGAAAGAGGCGGAAATCTCACGTATGAATCACGAGATAGACTTATTTGAAAAAGAGTCTTTGGTCAGGGTGCTGGCTGAATATGAATCTGTCAGGGAGAGATGTGGCAAGGAGATAGCGGCTTTCAAGGAGAAAATAACTCATTCGAAGAGAGAGCGGGCTGCGAGACGTGAATCGGGTCTGACCGATGTGGATGAGCGGGGGGCTATGGTGAGGCAAAGTCAGTTTGAGAAAGCTGAATTAAGCCGTATGAAGAAACGGTCGCGGGCTGTCCTCGCTCCGGTGGAGAATGCCTTGGAGGCGGCGCGGATGAAGCTTGGGGAGATGAAGGAAAAACGTCGCAACGAATCGGAAGCGTTGCAGGCATGGCTGTTTTCCAATTTCAAGGTGAGCGACTCGCGGGGAGAAATGCGGAGTCTGAGCGAGATATTTGCCGCCACATCGATGGGGGTGCCCCCTTCCGGGGCAGGGGAGTGTTGCGCTCCGAAGCTTCTTCAGGCTGCTTACAGGCGTGGTTGGACTCCTGTCTCGATAGCCGAATATTGGTATGGCAATCCGAAAAGGGGAGAGGTGCGCCGGCATGGCGCGCATTATCCGGCATGCCGCGGAAAGTGTCTGCCGGTGCTGAGATGGATGCTTGGCGGACTGTCCTTATATCCGCCGCTTGAGGAGGAGATGCAGAGTGGCTTGATGACGCCTTCCCCGGAGATAATATATGAGAACGAATGGTTCTGTGTGATTGATAAACCTTCCGGTATGCTGTCGGTGCCGGGCAAGGGAAAAACACTCTCTGTGCAGACGTGGCTTGAAGAGAGATATGGGGATGATAGGGGGGTGAGGGTGGCTCATAGGCTGGATCAGGACACATCCGGCCTGCTCGTGGCCACGTTTGGCTCTGAGGCCTTCAGACTCATGCAGTCACTGTTTGCTACGCGGAGGGTGTCGAAGACATACGAGGCTGAGCTGGAGGGCGACTATAAATCGCGGGGGCTTCCGCAGCGGGGAATTGTCAGTCTGCCCCTTTCTCCCGACTGGCTTGACCGCCCTCGTCAGCGTGTGGATTTTGAAGATGGCAAGGAGGCGGTGACGGAATATGAGTTCGCCGGCGTCACGGATGGGAGGAGCAAAGTAATATTTCATCCGCTTACCGGGCGCACTCATCAGTTGCGGGTCCATGCCGCCTCCGATGCGGGGCTTGGCCTTCCCATAGTCGGTGACCGTCTCTACGGAAGTCCGGAATGGCGTATGGCACCCCGGTTGGCTCTTCACGCAAGACACATTGAGTTCACCTTCCCTCTCGACGGCAGACGTTACAGTTTTGAAATACCCCCTGTTTTTTGAGTGACTTGCTCAAAAAACAGGGGGTGGTATGGGGGGGGACAGACCGAAGAGCGGTGGCTGCTTATTCCGCGTAACCCGTAGCTTTCAGTATTTTTTTTGGAATTTCGGTGTTGTCATTGAGTGGCGCGAAAAGGTCGGCTCCGACACCGATGGCATAGACGGGGACAAGGCCTCCGGAGTGGTTGTTGGTGGTGAATCCGAGTCCCGTGGCGGAATCTATGATATGGAATATCTCCTCCGTCAGTCCGTTGAAGGAGTTGTAGAGAGTCTTGTTTTCCTTGTCGGAGTGGCTGATGAAAGCTTGATCAAACTCCTCTTTAAGACGGAGTTCACGGTTTTCGTCAACCGGGATTGCCTTCCAAAGCCCGAAATTATCTTTCAGCACCTCCTTCATCTCTTCCCACGTGAAGGGAGTGTTTGAATTCACGATGTCGCGGCAATATTCCGCGAATCTGTCTTTGGAGATCTTCTGATAGTCGATATATTGGAGGTGCAGATCATATCCCACGCTGTTGTTGCCCAGACCCATGCCGCCGGTCTCATGGTCTGCGGTCACTATAATCAGAGTCTCCTCCGGATGCCGGAGATAGAATTCGTAGGCTTCGCGAAGGGCCTGGTTGAAGTTGATGACCTCCTTTATGATTGTGCCGCCGTCGTTGGCATGACCGCCGTAATCGATGTTGCCACCTTCCACCATCATAAAGAAGCGATCGCGGCCGTTGTCTTCCATCCGGCGGATAGCGGCAGCTGTCATGTCGGGAAGTGTCATTGCGCCGGGGATGGAGTCGATGGTGAAGTGAATCTGATGATAGTCGATGGAGGGGGGATTTAGAAGAAGAACTTTGCCGGCTGGCAAGTCTGCAAGTTGATCAAGACCGTGGGCGATGGCCACATTGTTGGCAGCGAAATGCTCGAGAAGATCGGTCGGCTGTCCTTTCTTGTCTTTCAATCCTCTGAGGTTGGAGCCGGCTATGAAGTCATAACCGGATTCTGCCATTTGACGTCCGATCTCGTAATACATACCTCTGCTGGGCACATGAGCATAGAAGGCGCAAGGTGTGGCATCATCAGGAGGCACGGAGGTCACGAGGGCCACTCCGAATCCGTTGTCGGCGAGAATTCGTGCCACAGAGGTCTCGGCTATGGTATCCGGCGACATTCCGAGCATCCCGTTGCGGGTCTTTACTCCGGTGGAGAGAGCCGTGCCGGCTGCAGCTGAGTCGGTGACAGGAGAGGATGCTGAGTGAGTGGTGGAGGCGGAGGTTATCGGGAAGGACATCATCAGAAGTGGCTCTTCTGATCCGCGCACGGTTCGTTCATACACCTGCGCGGCCATCGCATGTGCCATACCCATGCCGTCGCCTATGAAATAGAATACGTAGCGTGCCGGTTGGTCGGATGCGAATGCAAGCACCGCCGAGGCCGACAACATCAAGATTGTGAAAAACCGTCTGAACATGAGCAGCTGTTAAGTAGCTAAGAAAAATTAAACGATATAATGGCTAAGTATCTTTTTTACTCCGCCCTGTGCTATATGGGGTTGGGGAGTGACGGTGGAGATGAGGGGGAGAATAGGAGGCGATGCCTCGGATATTCCATGTCATCGCAAAATTAAGAAATATAAAAATGTTGGGCAAAAAAAACTTAAAAGAATATGGATAATTTGGATTTTTAGGTTTTAATCATTAATTTTGCGGTCGGATTGGACAGTCGGTTTTCGTCTGCCATCTGAGAGTGGAAAAATTTGGCTGCTTGCAACCACTGAAAAAAATGCTAAAACTGCTCGTTTCCCTTCCGGAATATACTCACGGGTCTTCCGGGGTATTCTGTCTGACGTTTCATGGGAATACGATGGTAATGATGCATTTGTGGTCTGTTGCCATGAATGCTTTTTTTGTATAAATAAAAAATAAATATATTATGAGCTATTTGTTTACGTCGGAATCTGTTTCCGAAGGTCATCCCGATAAGGTGGCCGACCAGATCAGCGATGCGCTTCTTGACGAGTTTCTCGCCCGCGACCCGGAGTCGCACGTGGCTATCGAGACTCTTTGTACCACGGGCCAGGTAGTTGTGGCCGGTGAGGTGAGGAGCAACGCTTACGTAGATATCCCTGTCGTGACTCGTAAACTGATCAATGAGATTGGATATAACCGTGGTGCCTACCGTTTTGACGGTGATTCCTGCGGCATATTCTCTGCCATCCATGAGCAGACTCCTGACATCAATCAGGGCGTGCGCCGCGAAAAGGAGGAGATGCAAGGTGCCGGCGACCAAGGCATGATGTTCGGCTATGCCACTAATGAGACTGAAAACTATCTTCCCCTCACGCTCGACCTCTCGCACAAGATTCTGAAAGAGTTGGCAGCCATCAGACGCGACAACTCTGCGATGAACTACTATCGCAAGGGCAAACTCACCACTTATCTGCGTCCGGATGCCAAGAGCCAGGTGACTGTGGAATATGATGACAACGGAAAACCTCTCCGCATCCACACCATTGTGGTCTCCACTCAGCACGATGAATTTGTAGAACCTCTCGAGGACACTCCGCAGGCTGAGAAATCGGCCGAGAAGGAGATGCACGCCCAAATCCGTAAGGATGTGGAGGAGGTGCTTCTTCCCCGTGTGAAGGCTTCGCTTCCTGAGAATCTGCAGGCTCTTTTCGACGATAACCTTGTGCTCCATGTGAATCCGACGGGTAAGTTTGTGCTTGGCGGCCCGCATGCTGACACAGGCCTTACGGGAAGAAAGATCATCGTCGATACCTACGGTGGACGCGGTGCTCACGGAGGGGGTGCCTTCTCCGGCAAAGACCCTTCCAAGGTAGATAGAAGCGCGGCCTACGCATGTCGGCATATTGCCAAGAATATGGTGGCTGCCGGGATTGCCGATGAGGTGCTCCTGCAGGTGTCTTACGCCATCGGTATGGCCGAACCGGTCAGTGTGATGGTAAACACCTACGGCACTGCCAAAGTGCCGATGACAGATGCAGAGATAGCCGCCCGCATTCGCGATGCGGTCTCCCTGACTCCCAAAGCTATTGAAAAACGCCTTCAGCTGCGCAATCCCATTTATCTGGAGACGGCGGCCTACGGCCACATGGGTCGTACACCCCGCCGTGTCACAAAGCGATTCAGAAACCCGGATCTGCGAGGCGGTGAGTTCACCCGTGAAGTAAAGCTCTTCCCCTGGGAGGAACTCGACCTCATCCCGACGCTGAAAAAAGCCTTTGATATGGCGTGATTGTGAATTTTATTTAAGAAAAAGGGGCGAAAATTGCCCGTATGCTCTAAAAGTGTTATCTTTGCGTGTTCATTTGTGGCCTGCGGGCTCCCTTCTTTCTTAAGAATTCAAAAACACTACTTATACATTAGAATGGCAACTTTAGAGAAAATCAGAAGTAAGTCAGGGCTTCTCATCGTAGTGATAGGCCTGGCGTTGCTGGCGTTTATCGTCGGCGATGCCCTCACCAACAGCCGTAATCTTTTCGGCGACCATACCACTGTAGCCAAGGTAGGCGGTGAGAAAATTGACTATACCGAGTATCAGCGCAAACGCGAGGAACTCAACAGCCAGCTTGAGATGGCCCGCAAGCAGAATCCGGCGCAATATGCCAATTTCGACAATCAGCTTCTGGCACAGATGGCCATTGAGCAGCTTGTCGGCGAGCGTCTCCTTGACCGTGCCGTTTCACGTGCCGGAATCCGCACCGGCTCCGAACTGCTCCGCTTCTACGTGCTCGACAATCCTGTCAATACGCAGCGTCTGTCGGAGATTATCCAGCAGCTTAACGCTCAGAATCTTAACGTCGCTACTCCCCAGCAGGCCTACGAGGTGATATTCAATCCCAAACAACATGGCCTCACCGATGCCGACATGGCTCCCTTCCAGAGAGCCTGGATCGCTATGGAGCAGGAGACTGCCACTATGGTGGCCCGTCAGACATATCAGCGTCTGCTCTATGGCACTGTCAAGGCCAACGATCTTGACAAGAAAGCTCTCTATGATGATTTTGTGGCCACTTCTACCGTAGATCTCGCCATCCTCCCTTACGGCCCTCTCGATGAGAAGAAGTATAAGGTGAGCGATGCTGAGGTCAGTGCGCTTTATGACCAGGAGAAGAATCGATTCAAGGTGCAGGAGCCTACCAAGGATGTGAGCTTCATCTCTGTCAATATTACTCCCTCCGATGCTGACCGCAATGAGGCTAAGCGCCTTGCACAGACTGCGCTCAAGAGTCTTTCAGATTCTGCCGGCGGTTCGCTTGACAAGGATATGCGCAAGGCGGGTGTGTCTGTGGAGCGTCGTTCACTCCGTGCTTCCGACATCAAGAAGGGTGCCGTGAAGGATTTCGTGCTCGGTGCTTCTGACAATCAGGTGCAACTTATCTCTGAAAATATGCGCGGTTTCACTATCGTGAAGAAGATCGGTCAGCGTGCCGAGGTGGATTCCATACAGCTTAATATCGTGCAGGTGCTCGGTTCTTCTCTCCCCGCGCGTGTGCTTTCCGCCCTCAATGGCGGTCTTGCTGCTGACTCTGTTGCTGCCCGTTTTTCTGCCGATTCTGTCATGGTGCAGACCGAGCAGTGGATCCCTCTATTTACTGCGCAGGGCAAGACTGGCGCACTGCAGGATGCTCAGCTTGATTCTCTCGCCAACGCAGGTAGCAATTATGTGACTCTTATGAGCACTGCCGAAGGTGCGGTTCTCGCTAAGGTGACAAAGCGCAACGCGCCGGTGTCTGTATACGAGTTTGATGAAGTGACCTACGATCTTAAGCCGTCTACAAAGACTGTCGACGATGCTCGTAACAAGCTTGAGAAGTTCCTTGCTGCCAATAAGACGTCTGCCGACTTCAATAAAAATGCCGGAAAGGCCGGCTACAATGTCCAGAAGTATAGCCTCACACAGTCCAGTCCCGCTGTCCCCCGCATGATGGGTATGCGCAATTATTATCCTGATAGCCGTCAGGTGGTGCGTTGGGTGATGATTGATGGCAAACCGGGTGAGGTCAGTCATATCTATGAGTCCAAGGACTCCGACAATCCCGCTCTCTACGCTGTGGCTGTTGATGCTGCTTACGATGATTATGTGCCTGTATCCAATGAAGAGGCTAAGCAATACTTCACTGACAAGGCTCGCCGTGCAAAAGCCGGTGATGAGCTTGTGAAGAAGTATACCCCCAATGCCAAGACTGTGGCGTCAGCCGCTCAGGCTATGGGCGTTCAGGCCGCTCAGCCTAAACTCGGTCTCACTCGCAAGGGTGCTGTCCGTGATGCAAAGGTGCTCGGTAAGATTCTCGGTGCCAAACCGGGTTCTTCCGCTGTCATTGTCAAGGGCGACGACGGTGTGTATGTATATCGAGTCGTAAGTACTGACACTGAGAAATTCCCCTACAACGCCGGTCAGTATGAGCAGCAGTATTTCCAGATGGTGAATCCTCAGCTTCAGGATATGCTCCGCGGCGCGGATAAGGTTGTCAACAATTCTTATAAATTCGAGGCCGGCGACTGATAACATGGCTGCCACCCTCTGCGGGAGGGTGCCCCCTCGAGCCGAAAGGCTATGGAATTATAAGATACATAAAATCTGACTCAGTTGAGCCGCCGACGGTATGCAAACACCGGCGGCGGCTTCTGTCTTAGGAAATCGATAAGTAGCTAAGAACAATTAATAATATGATAGATGCGCGATAATTTTGAGTCAGGTTGGCCGCGGAGCGAAGGAGCTTAGCGAGCTAAGCGACTGAGAGACAAGGTCAAGATGGCCAAAATTAGCCGCATATATCATATTAAGATACATTCAAAGCTACTGAGTTATTATATCGTTTAATTTTTCTTAGCTACTGATTAAGAAGCTACTTATATGAATACCCCTACACTTCCCCCTCTGATTGGGATGAATCTTGATGAATTGAAGGCTGTGGCCGCCAATGGCCGGATGCCATCTTTCGTCGGAAAACAACTTGCCGAATGGCTCTACGATAAGAAGGTCACCTCATTCGACCAGATGATAAATATATCGAAAAAGAATCGCGAGTGGTTGGCTACCAATTATCGTATAGGGCGCCAGGCACCGGCGCGCCACTCAGTCTCAAGTGACGGCACTGTGAAATATCTCTTCGCCACTGATCGCGGTCCGGGTGTGGAAGCTGTCTATATTCCGGATCATGACCGCGCCACGCTCTGTGTCTCCTCTCAGGTGGGCTGCAAGATGAATTGCTATTTCTGTGCTACGGGCCGTCTCGGATTCAAAGCTGATCTTTCGGCCGCTGAGATTGTGAATCAATTCTTGTCAATACCTCCCGAACCTGCCCCGGGTCGTGCGCGTATGCAGCCGCTCACAAATATAGTCTTTATGGGCATGGGGGAGCCTCTTGACAATTTCAAGGCTGTGAGACGCGCCATCGAGATTCTTACTGCTCCCTGGGGACTCGCCTGGAGCCCGAAGCGAATCACGGTCTCCACTGTCGGTAAGCTCCCGGAACTCAAGGACCTTCTGGAGAATACTCAGGTGCATGTGGCTGTCAGTCTTCACACTGCCGATTCCGGCGAACGTCAGGCTATGATGCCGGCTCAGAAGGCTTTCCCTATCTCGAGTGTGGTGAAGCTGCTGAAGGGCTATGACTTTTCTCACCAGCGCAGATTGAGTTTTGAATATATTATGTGGCGTGGGGTCAACGATGATATCCGTCATGCGGAGATGTTGGTGAAGATGATCGAAGGACTCGACTGCCGTGTAAATCTCATTCGCTTCCATGCCATTCCCGGTGTCGACCTTCATCCCTGTAGCGAGGAGAGGATGCTGATGTTCAGAAATTTTCTCAATTCCAAAGGAATCACTGCCACAATCCGCGCCTCCCGTGGTGAGGATATAGACGGCGCGTGCGGAATGCTCGCGGCCAGGATCCCGAACAATGGCTGACGTAACTGTCTTCCTGAAGTCTGACTTGTGCTGACATACGCGAGGTTTATCGTTTTTTTTTTGTAATTTTGGGCGTGCTTTCCAAGAGACACATAATTATGGATGACGAGAGAATGATAAGGGTGGGTATTACCCATGGAGACATGAATGGCGTCGGCTATGAGGTGATACTCAAGTCGCTCGCTGATGAAAGGATTACTGAACTTTGCACTCCGGTGATCTTCGGCTCTGCGAAGGTGGCGCAGAAATGTCGTGCAGAACTGAATATCGAGGGCTTTGAATTTGCTCCGGTTGCATCTGCTGCTGAAGCGGCCGACGGCCGTGTCAATCTTGTGGATATAGATTGTGATGATGCCGCGATTGTCCCCGGTCGCTCCACTCCTGAATCGGGGAGTGCTGCAGTGAAGGCTCTTGAAGAAGCGGCGGTGGCTCTGGATCAAGGTGATATAGATGTGCTCGTGACGGCTCCAATATGTAAGGAGACTGCCAATAGTGATAATTTCCGTTTCCCAGGTCACACGGAGTATCTTCAGGAAAGACTCGGCAATGGTGCCCGCTCTCTGATGATTCTCTTCGATTCCTCTATCCGGGTGGCTTTGGTCACTACTCATCTTCCGCTCTCAAAGGTGGCGGTAGCCGTCACTCGTGAGGCTGTCGTCAATACGGTGAAGGCTTTTAATTCCTCATTGCGCCGTGATTTCTCTATAGGCCGACCGCGGATTGCGGTGCTCTCCCTGAATCCTCATTGTGGCGACGGAGGTCTGCTTGGAGATGAGGAGCTCAATGAGATAATTCCGGCCATTGAGGAGTGTTGTAGGGAAGGCATAATGGCGTTCGGCCCTTTTGCCGCCGATGGATTTTTCTCTTCCGGAGCTTTCAACAGCTACGATGGAGTTGTGGCATGTTATCATGATCAGGGTCTTGCTCCTTTTAAGGCTCTGGCCGGAGTGGCCGGAGTCAATTTCACTGCAGGGCTTCCGATAATCCGCACATCTCCCGACCATGGCACTGCTTTCGATATTGCATGGAAAGGCGTGGCTGATCCTACGTCTATGCGGGAAGCCATATATCGTGCTATTGATATTTTCCGTTCCCGCGAACGGGAGGATGAGGCATCGGCTGATCCGCTGAAGCCGCAGCCGCCGGAACGGTCGTCACGTGAACGGCCTAACCGCCGTGAACGTCCTTCTCGCGACAATGCGGATGCTCAGGAGGAAATGGAGCAGCCACGGGGAGACGCCCGTCCTGAGGAAGATTCTCGGACTGCTGACTCCGACACGCAGACTTCCCCGCTTGAGGAATCGAATGAATTTTAAAGATAATGGGCGGCCTAGGGTTGCCTGATAATGAAATATGAATTTCGGTATTATAGCGGCCGGTGAAGGATCTCGGTTGCAACAGGAGGGCGTAAGTCTTCCTAAACCCTTGGTGAGAATCAACGGAGTGCCTATGATCCGGCGTCTTATCGACATTTTCTGTCAGTGTGGTGCTGGGTCGGTGGCTGTGATTGTAAATGAGGAGATGACAGAGGTGGCTGCCTATCTTGAGAAGGTGAAGGAGGAGATTCTTCCGGTGCGTCTTGAGATGATTGTCAAGTCCACTCCTTCCTCCATGCATAGTTTCTGGCATCTTTCATCGCTGCTTCGAGGCAGGGGCAGATTTATTGTCACTACTGTCGACACTATCTTCCGGCCGTCGGAATTCTCCGATTATGTCAAGGCATACGAGTCTGCCCCGTCTGATGTTGACGGAATGATGGCGGTCACTCCGTTTATTGATGATGAAAAACCGCTCTATGTGGAGGTGAACGCCGATATGCGTATCACGTCTTTCCGCGATGCTGCTTGGGCTGACGCTAAATATGTCAGCGGCGGTATCTACGGACTCTCCGATGCTGCCGTAGGCGTCCTTGACCGTTGTGTGAAAGAGGGCGTCAGCAGGATGCGTAATTATCAGAGGGCACTCATCGAAGATAATCTTGATATCCGGGCATATTCCATTCCGAAGATTGTGGATGTGGACCATGCCTCTGATATTGCGACTGCGGAATCTTTTCTATCCGGCACTATTTAGTTTTTTCTAATTGAGTTTTCCCAATATACACTATGTCTAACATCAGAATTGCCGGCATCATGCGTGCCGGTGCATATTCTCCCAACCATATAGGCAACGATGCGGCTATCTTCAACGCTGTGGCCGAACAATTGCGTAAACGCGGCTGTGAAGTCAATATTTATAGCGAGGATCAATTCAATGCCGGGGCTGTCACTGAGGATATTATCCTTAATATGTGTCGCGAGCAAGCGTCAATAGCGCGCCTGCAGGCGTTGGAAGACAAAGGATGCCTCGTCATAAACTCCGGCTACGGAATTGAAAACTGTACTCGCGAGCGTATGACGCGTCTCCTTCTCGGCAATGGGGTGCCTTATCCGGATAGCCTGATTGTTAACACTAACGAAAATGTCACTGAGGAAATTCGTGAGGCCGGATTCACTTCGTGTTGGATAAAGCGTGGCGATTTCCATGCGATGCATAAGGAAGACGTAAGTTATTGTCGTCATCCGGAGGAGGCGCAAGACATTCTTCACGAGTACTTCTATCGAGGCATACGGCGCGCTGTCATCAATCGTCATCTCGTGGGCGACCTTATAAAGTTCTACGGTATTCAGGGGCAGCCGTTCTTCTTCTGGTTCTATCCCTTTGATGAAGGCCACAGTAAGTATGGATATGAGGCGGTCAACGGAAAGTCGCAGGGTTTATCTTTCGATGTAGACTATCTTCGGGAGATATGTCAGAAGGCTTCCGAGGTCACTGAAGTGAAAATTTATGGAGGCGACTGCATTGTTGATCCCGATGGAACGATCAGGATAATCGATTTCAATGATTGGCCAAGTTTTGCCCCTTGTCGTAAGGAGGCTGCTCCTTATATAGCCAAGTGTGTGCTGTCTGCCATTAAGGAATGGAAAAACAAGTGATGCCATGAGTGAAAATCGAAAAGGATTCTGGGATGAATATCGGTCTACTCTCAAGTCGGAAGACACGGAGGAGACGTTCGACCTGATGTTCTATCGTCCCATAGGATATATTTGGGCCCGCATTGCCCGACGGCTTGGTGTGACTCCAAATGCCATCACCATCGCTTCTATCTTCCTTGGAGTCGGGGCCGGCGTTCTATTTTACTTTAATGATCTATGGCTCAATCTGCTCGGAGTCATTCTGCTCGTATGGGCTGACTCGTTTGACTCCGCTGACGGACAGCTGGCGAGAATGACTCATCAATATTCTCGTATAGGCCGTATCCTTGACGGTCTGAGTGGCGACTTCTGGTTTGCCGCAATTTATATTGCGATTTGCCTGCGCGAAAATGTCACTTCGGAGTTCTTCTCGGCTCATCATTGGGTGATCTGGGTGATGGCTGTCGTCACGGGGATTTGCCACGGTGTGCAAGCGGCTATGGCCGATTATTATCGTCAGTTCCATCTTTTCTTTGTGAAGGGGCGCGACGGCAGTGAGCTTGAGGATGCAGCCGAGGTGTGGGATAAATTTCATTCTTTGTCCTGGACTCGAAATTTCTGGCAGAAAGTGACGCTGATGTTCTATGCGAATTATACCTCCGGCCAGCAGAAGCGCACTCCCTGGATGCAGCGTCTCCGGACGATTCTTCGCAGCCGGTATGGCGAGGAGATTCCTGTATCATTCCGTGAGAAGTTCAGGGCGTTGAGCCGTCCGTTGATGAAGTATACCAATATTCTCTCTTTCAATACCCGCACTTTCGCTCTCTTTGCCGCAATACTGATTTTCCGTATGCCATGGCTGTATTTTGCATTCGAACTTGTGGTGCTCAACGCTCTTCTTGTCTATATGATGTGGCGCCATGAGAAGATATGCCGTGAGTGTGTGACGGAATTGGAGGGAAAATGAACATTTTCTGCCGGTCGTGACGTTAGGATATTGAAATAAACTTATTTTTTCGTTATGGATACATCCTCTCTTAAAAATATAAAGGGAATCATCTTCGACTATGGCGGCACTCTTGATTCGGGTGGTGATCATTGGAGCGAGGTGATTTATGATGCATGGCAGAAGTCCGGAATTGCTGTTGGCAAACCTCAGTTTCGGGAAGCCTACGTGTTTGCAGAGCGCGAACTTGCACGTGTTCGCCATATCCTGCCCTCTCATGATTTCCACGACCTTTTGCTTGTCAAGATGCGTCTCGAACTCCAGCATATATCGGAAGAGGGACTCTTCCCTCCTGCTCTGGTGGAGGAGAAGGCGGCGGAAGCTGCCCGAATTTGCTATGAATCGGCAAAAAGCCATGTGAAGGCTGCTGAGCCGGTGCTCGCTCTCCTTGCCAAGCATTTCCCCATGGTGCTTGTCTCCAATTTCTATGGTAATGTAGAGACTGTGCTGAAGGACTTTGGCATAGATAAGTATTTTAAGAAGATTGTGGAGAGTGCGGTGGTAGGCGTCCGGAAACCGGATCCCGAGATTTTCAGATTGGGAGTCAAGGATCTTAATCTTCCTGCCGACGAGGTGCTTGTGGTAGGCGACTCCTACCGTAAGGATATTCTGCCTGCTCGCGAGGCCGGATGCGCTGTGCTCTGGTTGAAGGGCAAAGGCTGGACGCCTGAGGAGGATGAGCAGACTGACCCCTGCATAATCTCATCCCTTGATGAAATTCCGGAGTTATTGGGGCTGAGATAAGTCAAATATTCTCCCTTGCCTACTTAAGCTTTTTTTGTACTTTAAGGTGTGAAATGGTATTATTTTAACCTATATTGGATGAAATCATACCTGATTAACAAAAATTAAGGAAACTGACATTCTATTTTTAGTGTAAACTCTTTGCCAATTCCAAAATTGGTAATAATTTTGACTCGCAATTCCACTGAGGTTGGACTTGCGGGTCTGTTTTTGCGTTCTATTCCGATGCCGTAAATGTATGCGACGGAGGCAAAGGGAACATATATACAAAGACCGGAACTCTCTCTTGAATCTAATACACAAAACAACAGGACATAAAAGAAACAATTATGGCAACTAAAGCAGTTAAGCCCAATGGTAAGCTGGGTGTAATGGTTGTCGGCCTCGGTGCCGTTACTTCCACATTCATGACCGGTGTGCTCATGACACGCAAAGGGCTTGCAAAGCCTGTCGGCTCTATGACACAGTATGACAAAATACGTGTCGGACGCGGCGCAGACAAGAAATATCTTCACTATAAGGACATAGTTCCTCTCGCTGACCTCAACGATATTGAATTCGCTGCATGGGATGTTTATCCCGCAAATGCCTATGAGTCCGCGCTGAATTGCGAAGTGCTCAAGGAGAAGGATATCGAGCCGGTAAAGGAGGAGCTCATCAAGATCAAGCCTCTCAAGGCTGCCTTCGACAAGAATTATGCTAAGCGTCTTGATGGCGACAACGTAAAGGATTGCAAGGATCGTTGGGACATGGTGGAGCAGATCCGCGAGGATATCCGCAACTTCAAGAAGGAGACCGGTGTTGAGCGCGTCGTTGTGCTATGGGCCGCTTCTACTGAGGTATATGTGCCGGTTGACGAGAAGATCCACGGTTCGCTCGAGGCTCTCGAGGCTGCTATGAAGGCAGATGACAAGGAGCATATCGCACCCTCTATGTGCTATGCTTACGCTGCCCTCTCTGAAGGATGTCCCTTCATCATGGGTGCTCCCAACACTACAGTTGATATCCCCGCTATGTGGGAACTCGCTGAGAAGACCAGGATGCCTATCGCCGGCAAGGACTTCAAGACCGGTCAGACTCTTGTGAAATCCGGTTTCGCTCCGATTATCGGTACTCGTTGCCTTGGTCTTAGCGGCTGGTTCTCTACCAACATTCTCGGCAACCGCGACGGTCTTGTGCTTGATGAGCCTGCCAACTTCCGTACAAAGGAGGTATCCAAGCTCTCCACTCTCGAGAGCATTCTCGTGCCTGAGGATCAGCCCGACCTTTATGGCCACGGAAATGACGAGGATTCTCAGTACTACCATAAGGTGCGTATCAACTACTATCCCCCGCGCAATGACAACAAGGAGGGATGGGATAACATCGATATCTTTGGCTGGATGGGCTATCCAATGCAGATCAAGATCAACTTCCTCTGCCGCGATTCTATCCTTGCTGCCCCCCTCTGTCTTGACCTCGTGCTCCTCAGCGATCTCGCTATGCGTGCCGGACGTTATGGCACCCAGCGCTTCCTGAGCTTCTTCCTCAAGAGCCCGATGCACGATTATACTCAGGACGAGGTACCCGTCAACCATCTCTTCCAGCAGTACGTGATGCTCAAGAACGCCGTGCGTGAAATGGGCGGATATGAGGCTGACGAGGAAATCGATTGATAATTTGCCCTGCCGGTCGTTTGCTGTGCATCCTCTAAGGGTGTCCGCTTCTCCGGCATGATATGGATATATTAATGGCGGCACTGACTTTAAGGACTGTGCCGCCATTCTTTTTTCTCTACCCCCCTCCATCAATCATCTCTCAAATCTGAAATCTAATGAGAATTGATATCATTACTGTTTTGCCGGAGATGCTGGAGTCTCCGCTCGGTTGCTCTATCTTGAAACGAGCCCAGGATAAGGGACTTGCTGAGATTCATGTTCATAATCTGCGGGATTACACCCTCAACAAACATCGGAAGGTTGACGACTATCCTTTCGGGGGAGAGGCAGGAATGGTAATGCAGATCCAGCCCGTGGACGCATGTATTTCCGCGCTGAAGGCGCAGAGAGACTACGATCAGGTGATTTTTACTTCGCCTGATGGACAGACTCTCGATCAGCCGATGTGTAATTCGCTTTCTCTAGCTGAGAATCTGATCATATTGTGCGGCCATTATAAGGGTGTGGACTATCGCATACGCGAACATCTCGTCACTATGGAAATCTCAATCGGCGATTACGTCCTGACCGGAGGTGAGTTGGCTGCCGCTGTTATTGCTGATTCTGTGGTGAGACTTATTCCAGGTGTTCTTGGCGATGAGCAGTCGGCTCTATCTGATTCTTTTCAGGATGGATTGTTGGCTCCTCCTGTCTATACGCGCCCGGCCGAATATAAAGGATGGCGTGTGCCGGATATCCTTCTTTCAGGCCATGAGGCCAATATAGCCAAGTGGCGTCATGAGCAGGCCCTGGAGCGCACACGCCTTTTGCGACCGGATCTTCTTGACTGATGTCTTAAGTAGTATGGGCCCCATTCTCCAATTTTTTGTGAGATGGGAACATAAAAAAACGGCCTGTTCTTCCGGAAGAACAGGCCGTATGTCTTTTATAATAGTTTTATCTATAATCTTTCAATAAAGTCTGGAGGCGTTTCCTTGCAAAGAAGATGCGGCTTTTAACAGTGCCGAGAGGAAGACCCATCTTTTCTGCAATCTCACTGTATTTATATCCGGCGATATACATCGTGAAAGGCTCCTTATACTCCTTGCTGAAGGCATTGATAGCCATAGATATCTCCTTGGTGGCAAACGAACCCTCGGGTGTGGACAATCCTGATTCCTGCGACAGATTCAGATGGTAGAGATCTTCAGTCGTATCGACAACTGTGGAGTTCCTGACCTGTCTCCTGTAGTTGTTGATGAAGATGTTGCGCATAATCGTGAACACCCAGCCCTTGAAGTTTGTATTATCAACGAACTTGGATTCATTGTCAAGTACCTTTAAGGTAGTGTCTTGCACGAGATCCTGCGCAGCTTCTTTACTTGAAGTAAGTTGAATCGCAAAACTCATCAGATTTCCCTGGAGTCCTAAAAGCTTCTGTTTGAATGTCAGTGAATCAGCCATAATTGTAGAGTTTTTAAGTTGTGTTAAGTTCTGTGTTGTATCTCTATAACAACCCCTATTTTATTTCTATCATGATTTTTACGTTTTTTAACGCTTTCCCTATTTTGAGGCAAGTGTTTTAAAAATCTGTCTCTTTAATTTGACCACCTACTATTTAATCATTAATTTTGCGGACGGACTCGGCTTGCCGAGTCCGTTTAGATCCCCTTGTGGAGTCTTAGCCTGTTTTATCCCGACAATGCCTTCAATGCCTTATGAAGCTTAGTGTTAAGAAAGCTAATTTCTGGGTCAGACGCCGTTCCAGTATTCCGGTCTTGCTGATTGGATCGCTTGTCGTGCTCTTGCTTGTCCTCAATGAGGACACCTCCATCTCTCTTAATATGGAGTATGAACGGCAGATCAATGAGATAAAGGCTGAAATAAAGCTCAACAAGGATTCAGCCGCTTTCTATCGCTCGCGCAGAGAGTCGATTCTGCAGGGCACAGCTGACCTGGAATATCTTGCTCGTGAGCAATATCACATGCAGCGTCCTACTGAGGACGTCTATATCATCCGACGATAATCATGACGAAAAAAAGGACTTCTTCATCACGCCTCGCTCAGTCTCCTCATGAGCCGACTCGCGTGGCGAAATATGCGGAGTCGTCTGCCACATTTGGTCTCATCCTTGTGGCAGCTTCTTTGATAGTGCCTTTCGCCGGTGTCTCTTCTCCTTTATGGACGGAGGTGGCGAAGTGGGTATATGTATGCGGCGCGCTTATATTTACCATCGCGCGCGTAGTGTGTGTTATATCTTGTCGCGCAAGTTTCAGAATAAGGCGTCTGCGTCGTCTTGAGGCCTGGGCCGGTATTGCTTTTTGTGTCGGCGCGTTTTTTTGGTTCTACAACGAAGTCCGTTTTGGTAAAGGGTTCGGGCTCTCGCTCGCTGTCCTTAGAGAGACAATTATGTTCACTCTTGCCGGTGCTATGATTCAGGTGATTGCCGTGTGGCTAATCTATTATCGTGAAAAGAAGGAGAACGCTCCTGAAAAGTAATAGCCCGGAATGAAGGAGCAGCTGGCAGATTCTTTTATCCTCACTATTGATAGGGGAAACACTCGTATAAAGGTGTCTTTATGCGATGGGTTCCATCGTGTTGACGGCATTTTTCTATCAGACTTCCGGCTCGGTGAGGTGATCGATTTCTGTAAGGGTCATACCTTGCAGGGGGCTGTATGCTGCTCTGTCGGAAGAGTTTTTGATTCGGCTATAGTGGCTGACTTGCGTAGCGCGTTGGATGTTGATGTTCTGAATATCGACCATTCCACTCCCTTGCCGATTGAGGTGGAATATGCCTCGCCGGCATCGCTCGGTCTTGACCGTGTGGCGGCTGCCGCCGGAGCTGCGGCCCTTTTCCCGGGGTGTGCGGTCCTTGTGGCCGATGCCGGCACTGCCTTGACTCTGGATCTCGTGGATGGAAATGCCGTTTTTCGCGGAGGGAATATTTCTCCGGGTCTCGGTATGCGCCTCCGAGCCATGCACGAATTCACGGTGTCGTTGCCTCAGGTCGCCGTGGATGGAGATGTCCCTCTTTTCGGATACGACACGTCCACTGCCATGCGGGCTGGTGCAATCCGGGGAATGGCGTCAGAAATTTCCGGGGCTTTCGCTGCCGGCCGTTGTCTCGGAGTCTCCGACCTTCTGCTTTGCGGTGGAGATGCCGACACTATTTTCCCTTTTCTTGATATCCCCGACTCCTCACCTCATATCGTGGCCCACCTTCTGGAGGCAGGCCTCGTGTCTATATTTAACCACAACCTATCATTATGAGATTGTTTAGATACTCCTTACTCTCCCTTCTCACTATTCTTTCTTTAGCGGCAATGGCCCAGAATGTGACTACTCCTTATTCTATGTATGGATATGGCATTCTTGGCGACCGCGCCTCCTCCATACAGAAACAGATGGGGGGCATCGGCGTGGCTATGAATAGTGGCCGCTTCATCAATGTGATGAATCCGGCCTCATACGCTGCCGCCGATTCGCTTACTTTCCTGTTTGATATGGGCGTCGATGTGTCCATGCTCTGGAGCAAGGAGGGCAGTGCGCGCGAGCATTCCGTGGGTGGAGGTCTTGATTATATAACCATGCAGTTCCCTCTTTCCAAATATATGGGCGCTTCGATCGGTATGCTCCCTTATTCGTCTGTGGGCTACGCATTCGGAAATAGCATAGCTCATGGCGCAATGGAGAATCAGGGCTCCGGCGGCATCAATGAGGCGTATATTGGTCTGGCTGGCAGATATGCCGGCGTTTCGCTTGGTGTCAATGTCAGCTATAACTTCGGTAATATAGTCAATGATATCTACTCTANTCCTTCCAATGCGGGTCAGTCTCTTTTCGAACATGTGATGCAGATTCGTGACTGGAATGTTGTGGTGGGTATGCAGTATACGGCNCGATTCAATCGATTCTCGCGTCTTGTGGTGGGNGCTACTTATTCTCCNAGAAAGTCGCTCCACGGAAAGTCTTGGGCAACAGTGCAGGANCTTTCTCAGGACAATCGCCCCGACACTGTGGGCCGCCTCCCGATAAAGGATAATTATATGTCGCCTCANAGTGTGGGCGTTGGTGTGTCTTATACGCATGAACGCACTTCCCGATTAATGGTGGAGGCTGACTTCCGTTTTGAACAGTGGAGTGATGTGCCTTATTCACCGATGTATAGCCTGACCGATCCGAAGGTAGTGGTGTTTGAGGGTATGCTCTTCAATAATCGTACGCGCTATGCTGCCGGTGTGGAGTTTGTCCCGAAGCTGAGGGGCAACTATGGTCAGAGAATGTCGTACAGGGCCGGTGCTTACTATACGGCTGATTATCTCAATATTCAAGGAAATCAGATGAAGGAATATGGAGTGTCGGTAGGATTCGGATTCCCTACAGTGGAGGGTAAGACTATGATAAATCTTGGATTCGAGTGGAAACATAGGAGCACTTCTCCCGTCAATCTGCTGAGCGAGAATTATCTTAATATCTCTCTTGGTTTGAATTTCAACGAAGTCTGGTTCTGGCAGCGTAAGATTAAGTGATGCGTAGTCTGCTGTCGGCGTCTATTGTGATATTTTTCCTTCTCTTTGTCGGATGTCGCAAGGAGAAAAAGGTGGATGTGGCCTCTCGTCTGCATCCTGAGCAGATGCCAACCATGGTGACGCGCGACATTACTACGCTCGTTTCCGATTCTGGTGTGACACAATATAAGATTGTATCTCATGAATGGGTGGTCTATAATGAGGTTGACACACCGTATTGGCTATTCCCAAGCGGACTTTATCTTGAGAAGTTTGATAAGAAGTTCAGGGTAATAGCGTCGGTAGCTGCCGATTCTGCCGTTTATCTCGTGAAGGAAAAGTTATGGAAGCTCATCGGAAATGTGGAGGTGAAGAAAAAGCCCCGCGATCTTTTTCTCTCCGAGCGTCTTTTCTGGAATGAAAAGGATCGTAAGATATATAGCGATACCTTTATCCATATTGAGAACGAGACACATATTCTGGAAGGTTCGGGATTTGTCAGCAATGACCAGATGACTGTCTATAGAGTGTTGAAACCAAATGGAATCTTTCCCGTTGACCGGGAAGCCCTTTCCGGGCCCGCACCTGGCGGTTCGCTTCCGGGGACGCCTGTTGCTCCGCGTGGCGGGGCATTAGCTTCTTCCGCAGCAGTTCCCCTTCCCTCTGCCGACTCTACGCGGGGCTCGCTGCTGCAGTAAGCAGTTGGGCTATCGTGGTATGTAGCTCGTGTGTTAATATATTAAATTCGATTGTTAATAAGTAGCTAAGAACAATTAATAATATGATAGATGTGCGATAATTTTGAGACAGGTTGGCCGCGGAGCGAAGGAGCTTAGCGAGCTAAGCGACTGATAGGCAAGGTCAAGATGGCCAAAAATTAGCCGCATATATCATAGTAAGATACTTTCAAAGCTACTGAGTTATTATATCGTTTAATTTTTCTTAACTACTTATTCTAAAAGAGAACACGTCTAAATAAATTTCTCTTCCTCTTTCTACAATGGATATGTCAGTCTGGATGGCTTTCGTCATCACTATTATAGCTATTATATTCTCAGGTCTGTTTTCCGGCACGGAGATTGCTTTCGTGCAGAGCAGCAAAGTTCGTGTTGAGATAGATGCTGCCAAGGGAGGACTTGTCGACAAAATCATACGCCGCTTCTCACGCCATGAGGAGATGTTCATCTCTACTCTTCTGGTCGGAAATAATGTGGTGCTCGTGATCTATGGTATCACAATTTCTATCCTTATCAATCCCTTTCTGGAAAAATGGCTGGATAATGAGGCTCTGATGCTTGTTTGCAATACGGTTATCTCTACCGGTATCATACTCTTTACAGGCGAGTTCCTGCCGAAGACCACCTTCCGCATCAATCCTAACTTTATGATGAGGCTTATTGCCCTCCCGATGTTTCTTATATACATTGTGCTTTACCCCGTATCGCTCCTCGTCTCCTGGTTATCGCGCGGACTCATGAAAATATTCGGTATTGAGGAAGGGAAGGAAGAGTCGACGGGACTCACCATGCAGCAGTTGGATGATTATATTCAGCAGTCGCTATCCGGCGAAGAATCCCGAGGCGTTGTGGAGAATGAAGTGAAGATATTCCGAAATGCCATTGACTTCAAGGATACTCAGATGGGGGAGTGCATGATTCCACGCAATGAAATAGTGGGAGTGCCTATTGACTCTACTGATCGTAANGCGCTCGTGAATCTCTTTATCTCTACGGGCCTCTCAAAGATTGTGGTATATAAGGAAGATATCGATGATGTACTCGGATATATCCATCTTGCCGAACTCTTCAATGTTGAATCTGACTGGCGAGAGAAGCTGAAGCCTGTCATCTTCACCCCTGTGACTATGCTTGCCGACAAGATGATGCGCCGGATGCTGGCGGAGAAGCGTTCAATGGTGATTGTGGTGGATGAGTTTGGTGGCACTGCCGGNCTTGCTACTCTCGAAGATCTTGTGGAAGAGATTTTTGGAGAAATCGAGGATGAGCACGACCGCAATAAGGTAGTAGGGCGCAAACTCCCCGATGGCTCTTTTGAATTTTCCGGACGGGCGGAAATAGAATATATAAATGAGGAGTTTGGTCTTGATATAAAGGAGTCTGACGACTATCACACTATAGCAGGGTTCATCCTGGAAAATCTGGAGGCTCTCCCCATGGTGGGCGACACCTTTGTGATTGATAGTCTCAGGTTCACAATACTCAGAATGTCTACTACTCGTATTGAACTTGTGGCCGTTTCAAAAGAAGAAACCGACTCCTGAAGGAGTCATAATTGGTCANTTTCTCCTCAGTTTGTTCCTGTCTGAAAAGCAGGTAGATTCGGAGAGACTTCCGTTAGATGAAAGTTTATCGACAACCGGTAAAAAAAATGAGGGAAGGAGTTGTAGGTACGAATAATTTCACTAACTTTGCAGATGTCTTAGGACACTTATAAATTATACCTAATTATTTATTTTGTATTAAATGAATAAAAAATCATCGTTCAAGACTTCAGTGCTCGGAATGCAGGGAAACCTCCTTTCGTTCGCTCTCAAGCTGACTCTCAACAAGGAGGACGCTCGGGATCTGGTGCAAGACACCACCCTTAAAGCCCTGAACAATGAGGAAAAGTATCTGGAGAATACAAACTTCAAGGGCTGGATGCTTACCATCATGCGTAACATCTTTATCAACAACTATCGTAAGGCGTCTCGAGAAAATACGGTTGTTGATAGCACTGAAGATTGTTATCATCTGAACCTTTCCCAGGATTCGGGCCTTGAAAGTCCTGATGGTGCTTTTACGGTAAATGAGATCTCTTCCATCATTGCTACGTTCCCCGCTGATTATCGCGAACCGTTTTCTTTGCACGTGGCGGGCTACAAGTATGAGGAAATTGCTGAGAAACTCAGTATGCCTCTCGGCACAGTGAAGAGCAGAATCTTCTTTACTCGTAAACGTCTGCGAGAGATTCTAAAGGACTACAGGTAAAAAACAAAAGAAGTCCACGCATCGGTTAGAACGGATAGACGCTGATTCCGTTTCTTTCCTACAGTATCTCATCATCTGGGCGACCGTGATTATTCACGGTCGCCCGTTGACGTTTTATATAGGCTATAAAAAGACTCATCACGAGTCTATCAACAGCTAATCTTTTTATGCCTCTGGTTCTTTCTTACAATGATTCGGTAAAAATTACCGAATCATTGTTACATAATAATTGCCTTCAAATCCTTCTTTCCAATAAAAAATTAGGTGTTGTCAAAAAAANATTCAAATGAAAAAACAAGTAAAATAGGGGTCATANAGCGNCTGGGTGTTNCATGTCTTAACAAATCAAAACAGATNTTAACATTTGTTGATTCAGTTAAGAATCAATAAAATAGTGGCGTGATAAGGAAGAAATCAGAAAAAAGTGCGAACAAAATTTGGTGGCGGGCGAAAACGGTTGTAACTTTGCAACCGCAAACGAGGAAACACGGTGACACACCGAACGCCTCGGAAGCGAAAAGAACATTGACAAAGATGCCACAAGACAACAGAAACGAACGGTGAAGGAACAAGTTAAAAACGAAGCCTTTCCGTCGATTCCGAGAGCGACCATAAAGCGAAAGCGAAGGGCCAATCAGACACAAACAGTCGGGGCTTCTGACAGCACTCTTCCTAATATATAAGATAGGGTAGCGACAGAAGACACGACACCGAAACAAGCAAGTAAAGTAATTTACATACTAACAGCGGAGAGTTTGATCCTGGCTCAGGATGAACGCTAGCGGCAGGCTTAACACATGCAAGTCGAGCGGCAGCGGGGTAGGAGCTTGCTCCTACCGCCGGCGAGCGGCGCACGGGTGAGTAACACGTATGCAACCTGCCCTTGTCAGGGGGACAACCCGCCGAAAGGCGGGCTAAACCCGCGTAAATTCCCCGGGGGCATCCCCGGGGGAGGAAAGACGAAAGTCGGACAAGGATGGGCATGCGGCGCATTAGCTGGTTGGCGGGGTAACGGCCCACCAAGGCGACGATGCGTAGGGGTTCTGA
>JAAVFY010000021.1 GCA_014800515.1 Bacteroidales bacterium | reverse complement strand
TCATCATAAGTAGCTAAGAAAAATTAATAATATGATAGATGCGCGATAATTTTGAGTCAGGTTGGCCGCGGAGCGAAGGAGCTTAGCGAGCTAAGCGACTGAGTGACAAGGTCAAGATGTCCAAAATTAGCCGCATATATCATATTAAGATACTTTCAAATCTACTGAGTTATTATATCGTTTAATTTTTCTTAGCTACTTATGATTTAATAAATTCTCTTAACTACTTACGACTACATCACCATATCTATCACTCCGGATGACAACACGCCACCTACTTCTTTCAGCCATCATAGCAGCGACCGGATATCTTCCTTTTCTCGCTGCCGCCGACTCCACTGCACACAACGACACCCGGCAGATTCACGATATATTCCAAACCAGGATAAATGCCCTTGACGACACGTCGCTGCAGCGACAACTCACCTCACTCTTGGAAGAGACCNCAACACCCGGNGTGCAGGAGGGAATGGAATTTCTCTACGCATACATGCCGCTTCCCGATGTGCTCAACTACACTCCCGACTACTTTTATCGCAATGTAGCAACAGCCTGCCGGGCACGAGAAGAGATGCCCTGGGGCAAAGATGTGCCGGAAAGAGAATTCCGCCACTTCGTGTTGCCCGTGAGGGTCAACAATGAAGACCTTGACGACAGCAGAAACGTATTTTATGAGGAACTGAAAGATCGCGTGAAGGGACTCGGAATGAAAGAGGCCATACTTGAAGTGAATCATTGGTGTCATGAAAAAGTGACCTACCAACCGAGTGATGGCCGNACCTCCTCTCCATTATCAGCAGTGAGTCAGGCTATAGGCCGATGTGGAGAGGAATCAACATTTACCGTTGCGGCACTTCGTTCCGTGGGCATACCTGCAAGACAGGTATATACACCCCGCTGGGCACACACCGACGACAACCACGCCTGGGTGGAAGCATGGGCCGATGGCAAATGGTACTTCTTAGGAGCCTGCGAACCCGAACCTATACTTAATCTCGCATGGTTCAACTCGCCTGCCTCCCGGGGGATGCTGATGACCACCAAAGCCTTCGGCGACTACGACGGCCCCGAAGAAAAGATAGACCACACTGCAGTCACCACCACCATCAATGTCACCTCCAATTATGCTCCTACAGGAGAAGCCGAGGTGATTGTCACTGATAAAGAAGGGAATCCGGTGGATGATGCGACAGTGATCTTCAGTCTCTACAATTACGCAGAATATAACCCCGTGGCCGTAAAAAAGAGCGATGCAAACGGAAGAGCTTCGCTCACCACCGGAATCGGCGACCTAATCGTATGGGCCACGGATGGCAATAGATTTGGATTTGCAAAGGCCGGGCCTAAGAGTGAAGGCCCCGTCATCATATCCCTTGACAAAGATTCTGCTTATGAAGGGACCGTGGAATTTGATATAGTGCCACCTCCCGCCTCCGCGACCCTGCCACGCCCGACAACCGCCCAACAAGAGGAGAATGAGATAAGGAAAGCCTACGAGGACTCCATCCGCGGAGCATATACCTCTACGTTTGCGACTCGCGAAGATGCCACTCGTTTAGCATCGCAACTCAAGATAGAGCCGGCCAAACTCATAAAGATACTTGGGGAATCTCGCGGCAATCATAAGGAAATCAAAAATCTGCTTTCTTCACTTGAGGAAACCGATCGCTCACGTGCAGTGGAAATTCTGCTTGCAGTGAGCGAAAAAGACCGACGGGATATCCCGATGGTAGTAGTGGTCGATCGCCTATCCACTCCCATATTGACTTTGGACTCCACTCTATATGNCGACTACGTGATTAACCCGAGAGTAGAGAATGAAGGACTGACCCCTTTCACCACCGAATTTCTGAACGATATGGGAGATTCCGTAATTCTATATCGTGAGAATCCGGCAAAATGGGTGGAATGGACAGCAGCCAACATNACTCCTGACACAGTCTGGAACCCCGGCCATCTGCGCATCCACCCCTCGGNCGTATGGAAAGCAAGGATCGCAGANCCCCTTTCACGCAATATCTTCTTCGTGGCCTCCGCACGAGCCATGGGTATTCCATCAAGAATTGACCAGATCACAGGCAAAACACAATGGCATAATGGCAAGGAATGGATAGACGTCATATTTGAATCGGAAGAAGGGTCAAAGAGCGTAGCCTCACTCACCGGTAAAGTCAACTTGCTTTATGAAAAAGCCGGGCGCACTGAAGACCCGGTATACTATTCTCAGTTCACCCTATCCAAGATAGAGGATGGAGTGGCGCGTCTGCTTGATTTTGATGAAACCATCCCCCTGAGCGAAATCAGCAGCACTCATTCCAATCTTGATGCCGGCCAATACATACTGACCACCGGACAACGAATGGCCGACGGCAGCGTATTGGCCCGTTCCACCATCTTCACCGTTGAACGCGACGGAGATAAAGATGTGGCACTCGTGCTTCGACAGAGCGACGGCGGCATACAGGTGACCGGTAACTTCAACTCAGAAAACCTTTATGAAGGGACCGACGGCAAACGGCAGAACCTTCTATCTACTACCGGCCGAGGTTATTATACGCTCATTTATGGCAAGCCGAACCAGGAACCAACATCCCACGTACTCAACGATATATCCGCAATGGCAGACGCCTTTGAGAAAGACGGCCGGAAAATTATGCTCCTATATAGCGACCGCGACCAGATGAATCGTGCCGGTGTGGAGAGATTCTCGGGTCTTCCCTCCAACATAGTGGTAGGAGCGGATATTGACGGAGCGATTCACAAGGAGTTAGTGGAGAATCTTCATCTGACAGATAGTGAATATCCCATTGTGATAGTGGCCGATACCTTCAATCGAGTGGTATTCGTGTCACAGGGCTACACAATCGGAATGGGAGAAAAACTAATAGATGTTCTGGGAAATGTGGAATAAACAGAGTGCAGCCACCTGATTTTTTGAGAAAAAAATGAGCCATAACACATTAACAGATGTTAAATAATTTGTATTGACAGGGAATTTTCACCACTTCCTTGTTATAGAGTAGGGAGAAAAACGGAGTCGGATATTTCCGGCTGCGTTTTTTCTCACAAAAAGATTCCGCAAAAAACTTGTATCTTCCGGAATCAAACCGAAGAGATTTATCAACAAAGTGATTCATAGGCATTTTCCACCTATTGAATCCTATCACAAGAGAAATAGAGACCGATGTCAAAAATAAAAGAACTAACCGCAGATATCATAGAGGCGATCCAGGATAAAAAAGGGAAAAAAATCTCGGTGATCGATCTTTCAGGTATAGACGGTGCGCCTGCACCGGAGTTCATCGTATGTCAGGGAAACTCAACATCGCAAGTCAGCGCAATAGCCGACAATATCATCGAGGAGCTGTCCAAGCGCCGTAAAGTAAAGCCCGAGCATACTGACGGCTATCGAAACAGTCAATGGATAATCGTGGACTACGGCAGCGTGATGGTGCATATCTTCCTACCTGAGACAAGAGAATTCTATCGTCTTGAAGAACTATGGACTGATGCCCCCACTCGCGAAATAGAGGATCTGGACTAAACGGTAAAACTAATGTTTCCCGATCTTTCGAAAAAATCGCGGAAAACAATAAAGCGTAATCAATAATAAAAGGATAAGACATCAAAGAAGAAACGTCACGATATGAGTATGTTCCAACCTAAAAAAAATAAGAATCAGAGCAAACGTCCGCTTTTCAATATGTATTGGATGTATGGTCTGATCATACTCTCACTGCTTGCCCTGTATTACTTTCAGGACGGATCACAGACCAAAGAAGTTGACTGGACAGAATTTGAGAAGGCAGCGTCAGCAGGAGAGATTTCCAAGATAGAGGTAAAGCCCGAGAGTGGAGTCGCCGAGGGATTTCTGACCGAGGCCGGCAGAAAACGGGCGAAGATAGACCTAAATCCCAACATCGACGGAGATGCCAAACTACGTACGACTATCCCCTCACGCGACAAGATATCAGAGAAGATAGATGCCTGGAATGTGGCTCTTGCCTCGCAAGGGAAACCGGAGATCACAGTGGAGTATGAAAGAGGGAGCGACCTGATGAAGCTCTTCTGGTATTTCGGGCCGATCGTTCTCTTCGTAGCACTCATGTTCATGCTCTCGCGACGTATGAACAGCGGCGGAGGCGGCGGAGGCATCTTCAATGTCAGCAAGTCGAAAGCCAAACTCTTCAATAAAGGCGACGGCACCAACGTCACATTCAAGGATGTGGCCGGCCTTGCAGAAGCCAAGGTGGAGATAGAAGAGATAGTGGAGTTTCTTAAGAATGCCGACCGATATACAGAGCTTGGCGCAAAAATACCGAAGGGAGCCCTTCTTGTAGGCCCTCCGGGCACCGGTAAGACACTTCTCGCAAAAGCTGTGGCAGGCGAAGCCAACGTTCCCTTCCTTTCCATGTCGGGTTCAGACTTTGTGGAGATGTTTGTGGGTGTAGGTGCGGCGCGAGTACGCGACCTCTTCAAGCAAGCCAAAGAGAAGGCTCCGTGTATAGTTTTTATAGACGAGATTGACGCCGTGGGTCGTGCCCGAGGTAAGAATCCGAGTATGGGAGGCAACGACGAGCGAGAGAACACACTTAACGCGATGCTGACCGAGATGGATGGCTTCGGCACCAACAACGGAGTCATCATCCTGGCGGCCACCAACCGCGCCGATATGCTTGACAAAGCACTTCTCCGTCCCGGCCGCTTCGACCGCCAGATCAACGTAGACCTGCCCGAACTCTCAGACCGAATGGAGATATTCAACGTGCATCTGCGCAATCTTAAAGTCAACAACTCGATAGATGTGGAGCAGCTCGCACGTCAGACTCCCGGATTTTCGGGCGCACAGATTGCCAATGTCTGCAACGAGGCAGCCTTGATAGCAGCCCGCGGCAATAAGAAAAGTGTGGAATGGGACGACTTTATGGGCGCCATTGACCGTATAGTGGGCGGTATGGAAAAACGATCACGTATCATCACCCCCGAAGAGAAATTCTCAACCGCCACCCACGAGGCAGGCCACGCCACAGTGTCATGGATGGTGAGATATGGCAATCCGCTTCTGAAAGTGACCATTGTGCCCCGCGGAATAGCACTTGGTGCGGCATGGTATGCCACTGAAGAGCGAGTGAAGATGCCGACACAGGCACTTCTTGACGAGATTTGCGGCCTTATGGCCGGACGAGCTGCGGAAGAACTCTTCCTCGGAGAAGTAGGCACCGGAGCGAGCAACGATATGGAACGTGCCACAAAGATTGCTCGCGTGATGGTGATCGGTTACGGTATGAGCGATAAACTGCCCAACCTCAACTATATGGACTCCACCGGTCAGGACTATGGTTTTCAGAAACCCTATTCTGAAGAGACCGCGCGCATCATTGACATGGAAGTGATGCGTATAGTCAATGAGCAGTATGAGCGTGCAAAGGAGATTCTCCGCAAATATTCTAAAGAGCACAATCGTATGCGCGATATGCTCGTAGAGCGAGAAGTGATCTACACTCACGATGTGGAAGGCCTCCTTGGTCCCCGCAAAAGGAAATCGCGCACCGATGAGATCATGGAAATAAAAGAGAAGGAAGAATCAACCCCGAAGAAAGAGGAGGATCCGATCTCCCATCTCTTTGATATTCCTACTCGCAAGAAGAAGAATGAGGATTCCAAATCAACTGAGTCCGAAGAATCGGCCAATGGTGGTACTCAGCCGTCAGTTGAAAGCCGCCCGACTTCGGAAATAGAGGACGACGATGCCGGCACTCCGCCGCCATTTGAGCCCGGTAAGAAATAAATAAGCACATTGTGGAAGCCGCCGGACTTTTCAAAAAGTTCGGCGGCTTCCACAAAAAATACCTTCACCAATCCATAGAGCCTTCGAGAAAAAAAGACTATAATATAAAAGGTTCCAATAAGGAATGGCAGAAAACCTAAATCGCTATTTTAGTTTTCCAATACTCCCATATATTGGTAAAAAAGTCGTATTTTTTAAACCTGAATAGATTACAGAAGGTAATCATTTTGTATTTTTGCAAATTAGGGATATAAACCGACTAATACCAAAGGTATGACCCTTCCCAAGTAGATCCGGAAGAAAGGAAGTCAATATGTCAGATAGTAGTTAAAATCTCAGATACTGACTCTTTGTCAACCGGCGCCACATAGAATAGAAAACACAACGAAAACCATATAAAATGAAAAAGAAAGAATTACAGATCATGGCCGTAGCACTTGCGGCGGCCGGAATGCTCCTCCCCTCGTGCAAAGGGAAAGACGGGCAGCAGCAAGGTCAGCAGGCACCCGAACTCGCAGTGCTGACAGTAGGCGAAAGCAACGCCGATCTGGAGACAGGCTTCCCCTGTACGCTTCAGGGAGAGAACGATGTTGAGATACGTCCGCAGATCTCCGGATTTCTTACGAAGGTATATGTGGAGGAAGGACAGTATGTCAATAAGGGACAGATAATGTTCCAGATAGATGAAGTGTCGCTCAAAGCCGCCGTTGATGCAGCTCAGGCAGCTGTGGCTGTGGCTCAGGCAAACGTTAACACTGCGCAGACCAACGCCAACAACAACAAGATACTCCTTGACAAAAACATCATCAGTGCGCCGGCTTATCAGACCTCTGTAGACGCACTCAACGCAGCCAAGGCGCAACTCAATCAAGCTAACGCGAACCTCGTGAGCGCACGCAAGAATCTGAGCTATTCGAGCGTGACAGCTCCTGAAAGCGGCTATGTAGGCACTGTGGACTATAAAGAGGGTACCCTCGTGTCGCCTCAGACCCTTCTGACCATTCTCTCAAAGAACGGCCAAATTCAGGCTCTTTTCTCCTTCACAGAGAAAGAGATTCTCGACATGACCGACAATGGATCGAAGTCAATAGCATCTGCAATAGCGGCGATGCCCCCCGTCACACTGCTTCTCGCCAACGGCGAGCGTTATGGCCAGCAGGGTAAAATCGTATCCATCTCCGGAGTGATCAACCCCACCACAGGAGCGGCACAGGTAAAAGCTATCTTCCCCAATCCCGACGGTATGCTTCGCAGCGGTAACACCGGTCAGGTACTCATCCCCTCCATCCGTCCGAATGCCCTTCAGATTCCCCAGAGCGCTACTTACGAGATTCAGGACATGAAATTCGTATATGTGTTAGGCGACTCCAGCAAGGTACACGCCACACCTATCACAGTGGCCGAGCAGAGCGACGGTCAGACCTATATCGTCACCAGCGGTCTTAACCAGGGTGATGTAGTCGTAGTGGAAGGAGTAGGTGTCAACGTGCAGGACGGCATGGTCATCAAGCCCAAGACCGGCGGTGCTCAGTCCGCGGCAGCAGCTGCTCCCCGCCAGTGAGTTTCTACAAGACGTTCAAACTATCAGAAAGTAATAAATGAAACTTGATAATTTTATAAACAGGCCGGTACTCTCGACCGTTATCTCGATTTTCATCGTGATATTCGGTCTGCTTGGTCTGATGAGTCTGCCGATCGAGCAGTATCCCGACATCGCACCTCCGACGGTACGAGTGACCACCACCTACACCGGAGCGAATGCCCAGACAGTGCTCAACTCCGTGATTGCCCCTATCGAGGAGCAGATAAACGGCGCGGAAAATATGGACTATATGGTGTCTTCAGCCACCAATAACGGTGCGGCCACCATAGAGGTGCACTTCAAGCAAGGCATGGACCCCGACATGGCGGCAGTAGACGTTCAGAACCGTGTAGCCAAGGCCGCTTCCTTCCTCCCCACCGAGGTGAATCAGGTAGGTGTCATCACACAGAAGCGCCAGACATCAATGCTGATGGTAATCGGTATGTATGACCCCAATGACCGCTACACCACACAGTTTATCGACAACTACATGAATATCAATATCCTGCCCCAGATCAAGCGTGTGTCGGGTGTAGGTGAGGCCATGGCCTTCGGTGCGGACTACTCCATGCGAATCTGGCTTAAACCCGACGTCATGGCGCAGTATAAGCTTATGCCTTCCGATATCACTGCGGCACTCGCCGAGCAGAATATCGAGGCAGCGCCCGGTCAGTTTGGTGAACAAGGCAACCAGAGCTTCCAGTATGTGCTCCGCTACAAGGGACGTCTGAGCGAGGCTCAGGAATTCGAGGACATTATCCTCCGGGCCCAGCCCAACGGAGAATTGCTAAGACTTGGCGATGTGGCTGATGTGGAACTTGGCCGCCTCTCCTACGGATTCCAGAACCTCAACAACGGACATCTCGGATCGTCAGCCATCATATTCCAGTCTGCAGGTTCCAATGCCACCGCCGTAATTGAGAGTGTCGAAAAACTCATGGATCAGGCCCGCAAGGAACTTCCCGCGGGAATGGTACTTCAAACCACTATGAGTGTCAACGACTTCCTCTTCGCCTCCATACATGAGGTTGTGAAGACCCTTATCGAAGCCTTCGTACTCGTGTTCCTCGTAGTGTTTATCTTCCTGCAGGACTTCCGTTCGACCCTTATCCCTATGATCGCCATTCCTGTGGCATTGATCGGTACGTTCTTCCTGCTCTATATCTTCGGCTTCACGATCAACCTTCTTACGCTTTCAGCCCTCGTGCTTGCTATTGCGATCGTGGTTGACGATGCGATAGTCGTCGTCGAGGCCGTCCATGCCAAGCTTGACCAAGGCTACAAGTCAGCACGGAAGGCCTCAATCGATGCGATGCGCGAGATATCCGGCGCACTTATCTCCATCACCCTTGTGATGATGCTCGTGTTTATCCCCGTGTCATTCCTTGGTGGCACGTCAGGTATCTTCTACCGTCAGTTCGGTCTGACAATGGCCATGGCCATCGGTCTGTCGGCAATCAACGCACTTACCCTCTCCCCCGCCCTCTGTGCGCTCTTCCTTAAAGGTCATGATGACAAACCTCTTAAGGAACGTATGGGAGAAGCCTACAGCGAGGCTGCCAAGACAATGGCAGAGACTTACAAGAAGCGACTCGGATTCCCGCCCATTCTGACGGTCGTGCTTCTTATAGCCGCAATAGTCTTCCTTGTGCTCGGCTGGTATACCTTTGAGAATGTGACCAAAAGCGTGATTGCCATTTGTGTGGCACTGCTCGCTCTCTACGGAATCTTCACAAAGAGCTTCATCGATGCTTTCAACAAGAGCTTTGACAAACTGCTCGGAGCCTATCACGGAGCAGTACAGTGGTTCTGTGGCCACAAGATAATCGGCTTCGGCCTTGTGGCAGCCTCTGTCGGCATTCTTGTATGGCTTATGTCTATAACCCCGACTTCACTTGTGCCGACGGAAGACACCGGTACGATCATGGGTGCCGTATCACTTCCCCCTGCCACATCACAGGAGCGCACGCAGGCAGTGATGGACAAAGTGGACAGCATTATCGGCACTATCCCCGCCGTACAGAGCCGCACCGCCATCACCGGCTACAGCTTTATCGGCGGTCAGGGCAACACCTACGGTTCGTTCATCATCAAGCTCAAACCCTGGGATCAGCGTGACGAGAACACAGAAAGCGCATCAGCCATTCTGGGACAGCTCTTCATGCTGACCGGCGGAGTAAAAGATGCCCGTATCATGTTCTTCCAGCCGCCTATGATTTCAGGATACTCGACAACCAACGGTTTCGAGCTCAAACTTCAGGACCGTACGGGTGGCGACCTGAATAAATTTTTCGGTGTATATCAGAAATTCATCGCCGCCCTCAACGCTGACCCTGCAATCAAGATGGCATACTCCAACTTCAACCCCACCTTCCCCCAATATCTGGTAGAGATTGACGTGGCTAAGGTGAAGCAGGCGGGATTGACACAGAATCAGGTGCTCTCCGCGCTTCAGGGTTACTATGGCGGTATGTATATCTCCAACTTCAACAGCTACGGTAAGCTCTATCGTGTAATGATGCAGGCTAATCCCGATGCCCGTGTATCTCCGGAAACACTGAAGCGCATCAAGATTCGCAACGGCGACCAGATGGCTCCCATCGACAACTTTGTGAAACTGACACGAGTATACGGCCCTGACCTTATCGACCGCTTTAACATGTATACAGCCATCTCCGTGACCGGTTCGCCTGCAGACGGAGTATCTTCCGGTGACGCTATCGCCGCTATCAACCGTGTGGCACAGGAGACCCTCCCCTCCGGCTATAGCTTCGAATACTCCGGTATGACACGTGAGGAGGCCTCCGGCTCGAGCGGCTCCACGGGCTACGTGTTTATCCTCGTACTTCTCTTCGTATATCTCATCCTCTCCGCACAGTATGAGAGCTACATTCTGCCTTGGGCCGTTATTCTGTCCGTGCCCTTCGGATTGATGGGATCCTTTATATTCGCCCGCATGATGGATATCGACAACAATATCTATCTGCAGATCGCCCTCATCATGCTTATCGGTCTTCTCGCCAAGAATGCGATTCTTATTGTGGAATTCGCGCTTGACCGCCGCAAGACAGGTATGAGTATTCTGAAGGCCGGCGTGCAGGGAGCTGTGGCGCGTCTGCGACCTATCCTCATGACCTCTCTGGCCATGATCATCGGTCTGCTCCCTATGATGTTTGCCCACGGTGCCGGACGCAACGGTAACCAGGCACTGGGCTCCGGAGCTATCGGCGGTATGCTTATAGGCATGGTGCTTCAGGTGCTTGTGGTACCCGTGCTTTTCGTAGCCTTCCAGACACTCCAGGAGAAGATCTCCCCCATCAAGTGGCATGACAAGGACAATTCCGGAATGTCATCCGAAATCGAACAATACAGTATCGACAGATAAGACATGAAAAGAACCTCAATAAAGCAAGCGGCCCTTATAGCAATGATGGCCGTGACACTTGGGAGCTGCAACCTCTACAAGAAGTATGAGCTTCCCGCCGACAATACATTTGTGGCCGATTTTAAAAAGTCGGCCGAGGCTGAGGTCGATACCACTTCCCTCCCCTATCTGGGGTGGGAGGAGGTATTCACCGATCCCAAGCTCCAGAATCTCATCCGTCTTGGCCTCGCCAACAACAACGACCTTGACAATGCACGTCTGAACATCGACATCGCCAAGGCACAGCTTCGCGGAGCCAAACTCAGCTACTTCCCCTCGCTCGCTCTCACTCCCAACGGGGGCTCAGCGAGCTACGGAGGCTCACACATGAACTGGACATATACCATCCCCGCGGCACTCAGCTGGGAAGTAGATGCCTTCGGACGCCTTACCAATGCCAAGCGTACAGCACAGGTGGCTGTGGAGCAGATGCAGGCCTATGAACAGGCAGCCCGTTCGCAGATCATCTGCGGCATTGCCAGTACATATTACACGATAATGTTGCTCAACCAGCAGCTTGACCTGACCAAACGCACGTCAGAGATATGGAAAGACCAGGTGGAATCCATGGAACTGATGAAGCAGGCCGGCCGTATGAACGAGGCAGCCGTGGTGCAGAGCCGTGCCAATTACTACAGCATCATGGGTAGCATCCCCGAACTTGAGAACTCTATCAAGCAGGCCCACAATGCCCTTTCCGTGTTGCTCGGTGCGTATCCGCAGGAGTGGGAAATCGGAAACGACATGAACTTCGACCTGCCGGCTTCTCTCAAGAGCGGCGTGCCGATGACATATCTCGCAGTGCGTCCAGACGTAAGAGCGGCCGAAAGAAGTCTGGCCACAGCCTATTACACCACCCAGAGCGCACGAGCCGCCTTCTATCCCTCGCTGACCATCTCCGCACAGGGAGGATTCACCAATCTGCTTGGAAGCATCGTGAGCAATCCCGGCAAGTGGTTTATCCAGCTTGCAGGACAGCTGACAGCTCCCATCTTCTCCAGAGGACGCAATATAGCCAATCTCGAAGCTTCCAAGGCACGTCAGGCACAGGCAATGAACACATTCGAGAACACCGTTCTCAGTGCAAGTTCCGATGTCAGCAACGCTCTGACCGCTATCCGCACAAACTCCGAGAAACGTGAATACATCCTCAAACAGATAGATCAGCTTGAGAAATCGGTGGATTATACTCAGGAACTCCTCATGTATAACACCAGCACCACCTATCTCGAACTCCTGACTGCCCGTTCAAGCCTACTCAGCGCGCAGCTTTCGAGCCTTGCCTGCTGGCATTCCAAGGTGGCAGCCATCATCAGTCTTTATCAGGCTGTAGGAGGCGGACGATAAGACCCTTAACCTCAAATTGAAATAATAATGAAAACAATCAGTAACCTCGCCTACGTCCATCCCGACGCCAAGATCGCAGACAATGTGACTATCGATGCGTTCGCCTACATAGAGGGCGACGTAGAGATCGGAGAAGGATGTCATATCCATCCCCATGTGAGTATACTCAACGGCTGCCGCATCGGGAAGCGCAACAGCATCCATGAGGGAGCCGTCATCGGTGCGAAACCCCAGGACTTCCGTTGGAAGGGAGAATACAGTTTCGTAAAGATTGGAGATGACAATACTCTGCGCGAGCAGGTGATCATCAACCGCAGTATCTACGAGAATGGTCAGACCGAAGTGGGAAGCAACAGCTTCATACTTGCACAGACTCATATCGGCCATGACTCCAAGATCGGCGACCATTGTGTGCTCGGCAATTCAGTGAAGATCGCCGGAGCCGTCAAGGTAGGGAACTGTTCGATACTCTCCTCCGGAGTGATAGTACACGAAGGATGCGAGATAGCGGAATGGGTTCTTATCAAGGGAGGATGCCGGGTCAACGGACCTGTGCCTCCCTACGTTATCATGGCGCATAATCCCATATCTTATTATGGAGTAAACGCGTTCATACTACGCAAAGGAGGAAAAAGCGAGGAAATCATCGAGGATATCGCCAAGTGCTATCGCCACATTTACCAGTCGAACACCTCCGCATTCAACGCCCTTCAGCGTATACGCGAGGATGTGAACGAAGGAAAGGAACGCAACGCTATCGTGGGCTATATAAAAGACCACGACTATAAGGTAGTGGCACTTCCGCTCGACAATATAGACTGATCAGCGGCGATAAACCGTCTTACCAACTCTAATAAAATCGGGGTGAGGATAAAAATCCTCACCCCGATTTTATTAGAGTATTCTATGCCAAAATCGTTTGGATTTTAGCATAGAATACTCTTAATGTATGGTTGAAAATGAGTCTATCCGGCTGAACCGAAGTCATTTTGATAGGCAATTCGGGGACTGCCGTCGACACAATATATTATACCACATCGCTTAAAACCGAGTTTTTCGGCAGTATGCTGCATTATATAGTTGTCAGCGTGTGTGTCGAGACGAATGTTGCTTATTTCCGACATACAAAAATCAACGCAGATTCTCAGTATTCCATGATGCTTACCGTTTGAACCGAGTCGATGAATAGTACCGTAGGGCAGATTGTTCAGCCATTGTCCCTGTTCTATTACCGTATATGTCGGGTCGTCGCCGATTATAAATGCAAATGCCATGGCAATATCGCCATCATCATCCACACCTACATAACTTATGCCTCGTGCAATGTCTTCTGCTATAAGATCACGCGATGGATATCCGTTTATCCATTGGCTATGATTTCCCGAGGCTCTCATTTGTTGCCGGGCGATTTCGTAGCACATCATAATAGCATCAATATCTGCTGCTGTAGCTTTTCTGATTTTCATATCTAAGTTTCCTTACGTTTCCTGACAAGTTCTATCGCCTCTTTTCCCGTCATGCTCCCGATGTCAATACGTAGTACCGACACATGGCTGATACATTTTGAGATTTCAGCGTTCGGATCGATACATGGCGAATATTTTTCACAGAGTAGCATAAGCCCTTTTATCATCTCATCGTGAGTCACGACTGCATGGATTGAGCCTTTTACAATGACGCTACGGAAATAGGTGGTGAGGCCTTGCAAAGTTAGCAAAAAATCAGATAGTAGGTCTATACCTTTCCGTCCAGAAAGCCGCTTTAATAAACAGCAATGAGGAAAGTTTTGTTAAGAAAGCAGAAAAACCTAAATCCTCACGACATGAAGGTACAATGGTTCGGTAAAATTTGAGGTTGATTAGCCAGGACTAAGCCGCTAATTGAGTCAACCGGTCATTTATCTTCTGAATTATTTTGAGATGCGGAGATTTTCCGCAAGCCGAAATAATAGTTGATGCGAGATATGACTCAAACATGCGACGTTCTAATTGACCGACTGACAGCCCCCGGGGTAATCTTTCCTGATGATCTACTTGCAGACATTCATGGCAGTAACGGAAAGATTGGAATCACCAATACGTTCGAGCAGACATGGCTCGCCATGTCTGCTCATGTTATATGCCACATCCGACAGTATGTAACCAAGAATATCACACAATTAGTTTCCCCGGCAAATATTAATACGGAATGACCTTGGAGGGATGCCGCGTCCCGCGGCATTCCAATGCAGACATGGCACGCCATGTCCGTACAAGGAGGATCCTTATGCTATCGGGGGCATAATATCCTTATGCTATCGGGGGCATAATTAGTTTCTTCGGCAAATATTAATACGGAAATGACCTTGGAGAGATGCCGCTTCCCGCGGCATTCCAATGCAGACATGGCACGCCATGTCCGTACAAGGAGGATCCCTATGCTATCGGGGGCATAATATCCTTATGCTATCGGGGGCATAATTAGTTTCTTCGGCAAATATTAATACGGAATGACCTCGAAAGGATGCCGCGTCCCGCGGCATTCCAATGCAGACATGGCACGCCATGTCCGTACAAGGAGGATCCTTATGCTATCGGGACATAATATCCTTATGCTATCGGGGCATAATATTTGAGGGGAAGGCAGATGATCCTGATGTTGGCGTGATCTGTACTTGTCGCTTCTGACATGAAATTTTTTGTGAGATGGGGTCTAAATGAGCGAGTAGATGGCCTCAGAATAATCAAGTCAGGAGATTTTTTGTTAATTTTGCGATTTCAAAGAAAAACAACAGCTTCAGACGATGGAAATCAAGAAACTTTTGTTGCGGTCGGTCTCAGGACTGATATATGTGGCCTTAATCACATTGGGCTGTGTATATGGCTATATAGGAGTGCCCCTGCTCGGAGCGGTGCTGGCGGTGCTTGCCACTGTGGAGTTCGCCGGCATGTGTCGCGATCATGGAGCAGCCACTATGCCGATGCTGATCATTGACACTACCATGACAGTGTGCCTGGCCTTAGGGTGCTACGTCCTTCCGCTATTCGTGTGGCTCTGTCTGCTGATATGCCGGCTCGTGCTTGAGCTATATACAGCGGATTCTCATCCTCTGCTGAGCCTGGGAAGAAGTTTGATGACACAGGTATATATCGGTGTTCCACTCTTTCTCATGTCTCTTCTGCCCTCAGTGATTCCTTACTTCGCACCGGAGCTTGCCGAGTCACCAATGGTTGAGACACTCCCTTACGGCATCCTCTACGATTGGCCGATGCTGCTTGTTGTGTTCTTCATGATATGGATAAATGACACCGGTGCCTTCGTCGTCGGGAGTCTGCTCGGAAGACATCGTCTTTTTGAACGAATCAGCCCTAAGAAGAGTTGGGAGGGATTTTTTGGCGGCCTGCTGTTCAATCTGATTGCCGGCACCCTTTTCTGCTATTTCGGAGGCAGACTCTTCTCGATGCACGGCCAACTTTTATTCTGGTGCATACTGGGGACGGTGGTGACAGTATTCGCCACATGGGGCGACCTTGTGGAGTCGCTCATCAAGCGATCGCTGGGTCTCAAAGACTCCGGCCATCTCATTCCCGGCCACGGAGGAATACTTGACAGAATCGACTCCCTGCTGCTTGTGATTCCGGCCGTTTTTATCTATTATATCGTATGGGTATGCGGATATGTGTGGAAGGTCGGCCACATTTTATAATCTCTATTAACACTTGTTAAAACAGCGAATACAATAGTATTAAATAATTTTAAATATAAGTGTATAATGACACTTCCGATGTAATATCGGAGGTGTTTTTCCTTTTATAGATTAAGGATAGGAATCATAATAATCCGAGAATATCCTACCCTCGCTTATCCTGCCGGCGGCACTTGAAAACCGACGAAGATAAGTAGCTAAGCGGCCAAATAGCTAAATGGCCAAGTAGAGAATATTGAAAAAACTAACACAGTCCCCCAACCTTCAATCAATGGAAACATCGGGGGCGCAGATTCCACATATAGAAGAGAATCATGAAGAAACAGATTTTATCAATTGTGGCTTTGGGCATGTCAGCCATAAGCCTCACACTCGCAGGCTATGCGCTTGCCGCGCCGACAGGCGGTCAGCAATCGTTTATCAGGACCTCGGCTGCCCCCGGGTCGTTTGAGACCGATTTCACCACTGCTGCCGAGAAGACCGTCAACACTGTGGTGTGTATCAAAAGTTTCACATCGCGCCAGCAACAGAGCTACGGCGGCTACAGCGGTGATCCCTTCGGGATGTTTGATTTCTTCTTCGGTCCGCAGGAGCGACAGCAGCCCCGTCAGCCCCAGCAGAAGAAGGGAGAACCCGTGCAGAGCGGACTCGGCTCAGGCGTGATCATGACGGAAGACGGATACATAGTCACCAACAACCACGTTATAGAAGGTGCTGACAAACTCGAGGTGCTCCTCAATGACAACTCCACCTACGAAGCACGCATCATAGGCACCGACGAGGCCACAGACCTTGCCTTGATAAAGATAGATGCCAAGGGACTGGACTTCATCACCTTCGGCGACAGCGAGACATTGAAAGTGGGTGAATGGGTACTCGCCGTGGGCAATCCGTTCGGATTCAACTCCACAGTGACCGCCGGCATTGTCAGCGCGAAGGCACGTAGCCTCGGCCAGAACGCACACCGCGGACGCATGGGCATCGAGTCGTTTATCCAGACAGACGCAGCCCTCAATCCCGGCAATTCCGGAGGTGCGCTCGTCAATCTCAAGGGAGAACTCGTCGGCATCAACTCCGCCATCTACAGTAACACCGGCAGCTACACAGGCTTCTCCTTTGCCATCCCGACCACGATCGTGAAGAAGGTGATGACGGATATCCGTCAGTATGGCACGGTTCAGCGTGCGGTGCTCGGATGCACAGTGGCAGAGCTTGACGCGAAGATAGCCAAAGAGAAGAATATCACCGCCACCAAGACCGGTCTGCTCGTAGCCAGTGTGAGCGATCGCAGCACAGCCAAAGAACTCGGCCTGGAGGAGAACGACGTCATCACCGCTATCAACGGCACAGAGGTGGCCAACCATGCACAGCTTGTGGAGCAGCTCAATAAATTCCGTCCCGGCGACACAATCAGCGTGACCTACGTGAGAGACAATCGCAAAGTGACGAAGAGCGGCACCCTGCGTAACACACAGGGCAACACCGGAATCACCAAGAAAGGAGACTTCTCGGAGATAGGCTGCGCCTTCATGAAGGTAGGAGCTGAAACTAAGCGCAACCTCGGAATCAGCTCCGGAGTTCAGGTGAGCGGCATCAAACCCGGCAGCTTCAAGGATGCAGGTATCAAAGACGGCTTCATAATCATCGACATCAACGGACGCGAGGTCAATAGTCCTGACGATGTGGAATACATCTACAACTCCATAATGAAGAGCGATGACCAGGATAAGGTGATGTTCCTCACCGGCCTCTATCCTACCGGCAAGAAATACTACTATGCCGTCAATCTCTCGGAAGAGGAATAACCGGCTTTCGGGGATTAACACTACGGAATAAAATTCAAGAAAACTTCGAAGATACCCGAAATTCTTGAAAAAATAATAAAAAACAGGGCTGCGGAATAATCTGCAGGCCTGTTTTTGCGTTATAACAGACGGGGATATGGACGTGATTTGGCTGAGACGGATAAAATTAGTAAATTTGCATAATTTTTCCGATGACCGTGAAGGATGTGATCCTTTGGCCGACTCACTTGATAGAAAAAAGACTTACTCAAGCGATGAAAAGAAGATTGCCGAACTTCGGGCTGCCCATAACGGCAGCCGGTCTGCTATTCCCGTGCATGCTCATGTTCGGGATGCCGGCTACACTTTCAGCCGCCACGACAGTCAACGCTCAGGAAGTCGAGAAGACCAACGAACGCGAGAGTCTTTTTCCGGAAGGGTCACGAAGCCTTGCAGGCAGTCACTTCACTTGGGGAGCAGAAGCCGGAGCCTCGATCGACCTTACGGGTCATGATATGTCGACCTTCGACGCCGATGTGCTGATCGGCTACAAGAATGATTTTATCCGTCTTGTCGGCATAGGGGCCGGAGTGCACCGTGCATTCGGCAATGGAAATAATTTCATCCCGCTCTACGGAGTCTTCAGGAGTTCCTTTCGTAAAAAGCCGTCGCTTTTATTTGCCCATGTAGATTTCGGATACTCCTTCAACACCATAGGCGACTCTCCTACTTTCGGTGATTTCACCGGCTCTATAGGTTGCGGAATCAATCTTGCCATGAGCCGCAGATTTCACAGTCATATTCTTATCGCTCTCGGATTCAAGCACTTCAACGAACTCCACCGTTCGGACACGAATATAGACGTGAAAGACATCTACTTCGCCCGGATAACATTCGGCGTCAACTTCTGACGCGAATGAAGCGAAAACCGGGAAACCCTAAAAAAGAAACCAGCTTCCCCTACATCCTCAGACCCGGCAAAGCAGATAGGATAAGGAAGAAATAAGAATGAAAAAACAGTCGTAGACTACTACTATGAGACAATTAAAGATCAATAAGTCTATCACCACCCGCAACGCCTCTCTCGATAAGTATCTTCAGGAAATAGGTCGTGAGGAACGTATCACGGTGGCCGAGGAGGTAGAACTCGCACAGCGCATACAGAACGGCGACCAGAAAGCACTTGACAAACTTGTGAGGGCCAACTTGCGTTTTGTGGTGTCAGTAGCGAAGCAATATCAGAACCAGGGACTGAGTCTCCCCGACCTGATCAACGAGGGAAATCTGGGTCTGATACGCGCCGCACAGAAATTCGACGAGACACGAGGATTCAAATTCATCTCTTATGCCGTGTGGTGGATCCGCCAGAGTATTCTTCAGGCTCTGGCCGAGCAGAGCCGCATAGTTCGTCTGCCCCTCAATCAGGTGGGCAGCCTGAACAAGATCACAAAGGAGCTGGCGAAATTCGAGCAGGAAAACGAACGCCGTCCGTCGGCCGAGGAGCTTGCCGAGCGTCTGGATCTGCCGGTAGATAAAGTCAGCGACACATTGAAAGTATCCGGTCGCCAGGTGTCTGTGGACGCTCCCTTCGCTGAAGGAGAAGACAATACTCTGCTTGATGTGCTGTCGGATGATGACGGACCCAAGACAGACTCCGTGCTTACCCAGGAGAGTCTTTCCAAAGAGATTGACCGTGCGCTGCGTCAGCTGGGCGAGCGTGAGCGCGAGATCGTGAAGATGTTCTTCGGTATCGGATGCCAGGAGAAGACTCTTGAGGAAATCGGCCTTAAATTTGATCTCACACGCGAACGCGTGCGCCAGATCAAGGAGAAAGCCATTCGCCGCCTTCAGGGACAGAACAGCGAATTGCTTAAAAGCTATCTGTAAAACTACAATTCAATATTTGTAAGTAGCTACTTAATAAAATAAAAAACACCGAATCGTTTCAGATTCGGTGTTTTTTATTAAAGTATTCAATACATCATCTTAAAAATGGAGGGAGAGCGATTATTTGATGCCATCACGTTCGAGAAGGGCGTCAACCGTGGGTTTCTTGCCTCTGAACTCAATATAGAGTTCCATCGGATCTACAGAGCCACCGCTCTCCAGCATCTTATGGAATCGATCGGCTGTAGCCTTATCGAAGACATCACCCGTTTCCTTGAACGCCTTGAAGGCATCGGCGTCGAGCTCCTCACTCCATTTATAGCCATAATAGCCGGAGGCGTAGCCACCGGAGAAGATATGACCGAAGGAGGGAGAGAGAGAGTAGCCCTCGATAGCATCAAACACACGCACCGGATCAATGGCGTTATTCTCAAACACCTCTACACTCTCTGATGCGCGAAGAGGTTCTTTTATGGTATGATATGCCATGTCGAGGAACCCAAAACCGAGTTGACGCATACAAGAATAAGCTGCACCAAACTGTTCGGCATGCACGAACTTGTCAATAAGTGTCTGCGGGATTTTCTCACCGGTCTTTACATGCTTGGCGAAACTGTCCAGGAATTCCTTGCGTGTAAGATAGTTCTCATTGAACTGCGAGAAAAGCTCCACAAAATCATGGTATACGTTAGTGCCGGCGAGAGAAGGATATTTTGATTGTCCTGAAAGGCCGTGGAGAGCGTGACCGAACTCGTGCAGGAAAGTATTCACCTCATCGGGAGTGAGAAGCACCTTCTGACCGGCGACAGGTTTTGAGAAATTACAGACAATGGAAATCAGAGGAATGGTCCGCACTCCGTTGTCGTCCTTCTGAGTGGTCCTGAATTCAGTCATCCATGCACCGGGAGCTTTACCGGGACGGTTGAAGAAATCAGTGTACAGCACCCCGAGGAGTTTCTTGTCAGGCCCATATACCTCAAACGACTTGACATCCTGATGATAGCCGGGAATCTTCTTATTTTCCTTGAACGTATAACCATAAAGCTTGGTAGCCAGCCCGAACACACCCTTTATTGTATTGTCAAGCTCAAAATAAGGTTTCATGTCCTCATCATTGAAGGCATACTTAGCGTTCTTAAGCTTGTCGCTCCAGAAAGCATAATCCCAGGGCTGAAGCTTGAAGTCCGGGCCTTCGGTCTGGCGGGCGAACTCCTCCATCTCGGCTATCTCCCGTTTCATCGGCTCTGTATAAGCCTCCCGGAGAGAATTGAGGAACTCCATCACGTTTGAAGGATTGCCGGCCATCGTGCGCTCAAGAGTGTAGTCGGCAAACGTCTCATGGCCAAGCAGATTGGCGATCTCAAGACGAACATTGGCAATATCCTTGAGAATGTGAGTATTGTCATACTCTCCCCCCATATTGCGGGTGGAGTTGAGGTCGTAGAGGCGACGACGCAACTCGCGATCCTCCTGATACTTCATGAAAGGAGCGTAGGAAGGGTAAAACACCGTGAACAGGTAGGCGTCGGAATCATCCGGCTTTCCTTCAGCCTCCAGAGCCGAGCGTGCTTCCTCACGAGCGGCAGTCTTCAACGACTCGGGGAGACCATTGAGCTGATCGCCGCGAAGCCAGAGACGGCGGGAGTCACTCTTCATCTCGTTGCTTACATTCTGTCCGAAGCGAATCACGAGGTCAGAAAGCTCGCTGTTGAGTTTACGATATTTTTCACGATCCTTACCTTCGAGAGCTGCACCGTTGAGGGCGAACTGCATATATGTTTCGGAAAGGAGGCGCTTATCCTCGGGAGTGAGGTCAGAACGAGAATCACGATTATCATACACGGATTTCACCCTTTTCCAAAGGTTCTCATTGAGTATGATATCGGCCTGATGAGATGAGAGTTCGGGCGTGATCTCCATCATAATATTCTGATAGATGGTATCGCCGAGGGCACTCTCAAGATTGCTGATAGCGAGTATTGACTCGTTGAGAAGGCTACCACCGCGTTCGAGAGCCACTACGGTATTCTCGAAAGTGGGAGCTTCAGCAGAATTGGCGATAGCCTCAATTTCCGCCTTGTTACGTCGGATGCCTTCAATGACAGCCTCCTTATAATCAGCAGGGGCAGCCTTGTCGAAAGCTACGGCTCCGTATGGAGCTTTGGAAGGCGCAATCAGCGGATTGACCCGCTGAGCGTCGGCAGTAGAAGCAAAAGTCATAATAGAAAATGCTGCTAATGAATACAGATAACGTCTTTTCATCGCAAGAATATAAGGTTAGTTTATAAACTGTCTACAAAAATAGTCAAAAACTCTGGGATAAAAAAATGCTTCTCGGTATGGTCAACCTCTTAGTCATTTAAGTTCAGTATATTATTATCCCTCGAAATAATTATTATTATACATTTTAAGATACGAAAAAATTAAAACGATGCAATTTATTACACTTTCAAGATATACTTCAGTCAAAGCATTCGTTTAACATAAATCTCACAATAAATAAAGAAGCAACCATACAAAACATCTAGTATAATAATAGTAAAACGTCCTCCGGTAATAATCCGCAAGACGTAAAATTTAACAAGATTAAAATTATATAAGCAGTGAATAACCTGCTAATATAAAATTTATCACAAGTTCAATACGAAATCAATCTCACAAGTCTAACTACATGAATCTAAATTAATTCACACAAACCGGATGGGCTGCACATGTTAGATGCAATCCGCAACTAGCAATTTGAACGTGCCAACACCCGGTATGAGTGCAAGAAGAAAAAGAGCACCCTTGGTCAATGTGACCACACATCTCATCAACAGTACAAACAAGATGGTTACAAAATGTGTGATAACAGTCAGAATCAGTTGGAGTTCCTACCCTCTGGGGAAAAAAGCCTCCACGTATATCAAGAGTCTTTAATTCTTGAATTTCTTCTTTAGAAAAAATTAATTCCATAAGGAAATTTAATATAAGTTAAACAAAAATAATATTTCTCATATCTCTATACTAAAGCATTATAATTTACTAAATATAACACTTTATATTTAAAACGAATAACAACTATCTATATAACTAACAATTATAGAATTATAATCAAAATCAAAACAAGATTGTTTACAAAACTCTTTCTCTTTCAAAAAATCTCTAGAACAAATTCCCATACAAATAGGGAGTCTTTTACAATTTAAACATCTTCCATTATCAAATGTTTTCTCAAGATATTTCTTATCAAAAAAATGTTTCCACTTAATTCTCCCATCTACTTCAAGTATTCCCCTTCCTTCCTTTAAATAGGGATCCTCATTTGCTGTACACTTCATAACAAAGCCATCATAATTAATTGCATTATAATATTTTTTATTTGTATAACAAGGCAAATAATTAAAAGATAAATCCATGTTACGAGTATCATATCCACTTTCTCGGAAAGAAGAAATTATATGTGAAACCACTTCATATCTATCTTTTTGCACGCCCTCCTGCCAAACCTTTTTTAATATAACACGAACGCGTTTTCTTACAGAAGGAGAGATATAAGAATTCACTTCATTAACTATATTGTCATTAAGTGTTTCAGAGGTGTAATTAATTCTAAGAAGCAAGTTAAAGTCCGGATTCGTTTCAAGAATATATTTCAGATTATTTAATGTAAGATCAAATGCAGAATCTATATTTTTTTCAAACTTAATACTGTCATGCAAATCTTTAACTCCATCTAAAGTCACTTGAAAATTCCTTATATTCAATTGACTCAGTTGATCTGCAATATCTTTTACTACTAATGTACAATTCGTAGTAGCGGAAGAAGAAAAAAACACTCCTTTCTCCTTACAATATGCTTGAGCATAAATATTGATAGGACGAATCACTTCATCAAAATACAAAAAGGGTTCTCCTCCAAACCAGCTGATGTCGATAGACTCAATTTTCTCCTTATCTATCATATATCGAATATGTGACTTTAGACGATCCATGACTTCATCAGTCATCTTGGAAGGAATATGATCCTGAATACAATACCAACAATTTAGATTACAATTTAAAGTTGGCAAGATTACTAACTGGTAATGTTTACTCTCCTTAGATTTCTCATGATAGCTATAGAGTATCGCCAATTCATCACAATCATTATCTACTATAAAACCTTTATCAACCAATAAGTTTAAGATCTCAGTCGGAAGAAGGCTCTCAAATGATTCTGTCTCTAACACAGATTCCAACTTTCTACCCAAGGACTCGGAAATTCTAAAATAAGTATGGTTTAAGCCATTGTACCAATAGCTTAGACCATTTCGGTGCTCAATATAATTATACTTACTTATCTTCATAGATATAGGCTTATGGGATAATTTCTCAACAAATCTAGAAATATTATTTCTAAATATCAAGTTTATAGATATTATTTAATAATATTTAACATATATTAGCGTATATTTAAAGAAAAAAAATAAATGCAGGGGAAACTCTTATGGTTTCCTCTGCATTTATTTTTGTAATTATACTAATTACTGAGCGTCAAGAACAACCTCTATTTCATATTTGCCGTCATAGAGGGACTTCAACCATGTGTTGAAATCGTTCAGAGTAAGATTCTTGATATACTCACCATATCCAGTGAATCCATCAAAGCCTCTTTCCATATTAAAGATAGTATTGGACCAATATCTGTTTGAACGAAGTGCTTCCTCGTACTGCTTAATGATATTTTCCTTAACTCTGTTGAATTTTTCTGCAGGCGCGCCTTCATTAAGAAGTTTCTTTAACTCAACCTCGGAACGCTCCATAAGAGTCTTGTACTGATCTTTATTGGTTTGATATGTGACATCAAGTTGCCAAATTTGATCGTTCGGATTAATGCTTGCACCTACTCCTGCTCCATACGTACCACCCTCTTCCTCTCTGAGAGTTTCAGTATAAATCATATTAAGTATCTCAGCGAACAGAATTGTATTGATATTGTTGGCAGTGTTATACTCAAGGTTGTTACCAAGCCACGAATTGTAAACATAAACATTGGGTATAGTTGCCTTACACTCTTCATTTTTCTGTATCTTTCCAAGAATAGGAGAGACATTAGTAACATTTTCAACCTTTCTCTTTGCAGAAGTCGGCAGAGTAGAAATATACTGCTCAAGAAGCGGACGAAGAGTTTCAACATCAACGTTTCCTACAAAAATCATTGTATACTCAGCAGCATTTGAAAGCGACTGCTTGAGCATTTCAAACATTTTATCATAGTTAGCGTTCTCAACAGTCTTGACCCCGCCGGCAGTCATCATAGGATTATCGCCATATTGTGCTTCATCCATAAGATGAGAGAACTTATACTCAGGAGTATCCTCCATCATCTTAAGCTGACCAAGGATATTATTAATCTGAATATCATAATATTCCTTATCGGGAGATAGCCCTGTAAAGGCAGTATAAATCAACTCCATCAGAGTAGGAAGATCTCTAACCGATGACCCACCGGATAGAACTTCTGTATAGTTCTTCATTCCATAATTGAGAGCTGCATTTTTACCTGCAAGATATTTACGAAGCATGGACTGATTGAAGGGTCCCCTCTTAGTACAATTAAAAACAAAATCCATTACATTCACATCATCCGCAAGCGCCATAGGATAGGAACGTTTTCCTCCCTCACGGAATGCCTGGAAAATAATCTGATCAGCAGCAAAGTCAGTAGACTTCACCACAACCTTGACGCCATTTGAAAGAGTAATAACTGATGTACCAAGCTTAGAGTTTTCTTCAACACTTGTAACAGAACCCTTTGCAGGAAGTGAAGCTATTATCGGCTCAGTAATCACCTCGTCTAAGAGAGGTTCATATTCAGCGTGCATAGCATTGTTGACGGAAGCAACCATTTCCTCTTGTGATACTACAGTAATCTCATCCTTATCGGGTTGAGCAACAACAACCACCTGATTATCGTCAGTCAGAATAGTAGCAGCAAACTGATTAAGAACATCAACCGGCAAATTAGGAAGAATATTCATCACCAGTTCATATTCAGTCTCAATACCGGGAGCTGCCTCTCCATCTACGAAATAGTTAACCAGCTCATTGCAATAAGCTTCGTTATTGGTATTGTTACGCTCATTGTATGCCTTCTCATAACTTGAAATGATTTGATTACGCACAATCTCCCATTCAGATTCAGTAAAACCGGTTTTAAAGGCTCTTGACACAATAGCCATTGCTTGATCGGTTGCCTTAACAGTCTCATTTCCCTTAGGATAAATGTTGATGTTAAAAGCCTCCATCATATTAGTAACCCAGAAATTTCCAAAATAGGTTCCTGCTGCAATATACATACACTCGGCAGTTTCAGAGAAATCGGTAAGTCTATGATTAACAAGACGACTTAAAGCAGTCTTAAAGAGATTTTCATTCACATATCCCTCAATTGTCGTGCGGAACTCTCTTGGTAGCGGATCTTCCTTATAAGAAACATAAACCACAGTTGAAGAAAACTCTTTATCCCTGTATATAGCAAAGCGCGGTTCAATGTTCTTGCTAACTGTAGGATAAGTACGTTCGGCCGCATTCTCCGGCATGACAATCGTGGAGAAGAGAGAGACAACCTTAGACTCCATCTCGTCAACATCAAAATCACCGACAACGATGATACCCTGCTGATCCGGACGATACCACTTGTGATAATAGTCACGGAGAGTCTGATAGGGGAAGTTCATCACTACCTCCATCTTACCGATGGGCATCTGATGATACTGATACTCATCAAAAATCTTGGGAGCGACATCAGCCATCATTCGTCTGAACGCATCGGTAGTTGAACGCCACTCCTCTTGGATCACACCGCGCTCGGCATCGATCTCGGCATCAAGAAGCTCGATTTCGCAGCTCCAGTCATGAAGCGCGAGGAGACAAGAGTCCATAAGATTCTTGTCGGTGGTGGGCACGTTATTGATATTGTAAACAGTTTTATCAAAGTATGTAGCTGCGTTAATGTCGCTGCCGAAACGGATACCCTTGTCCTGAAGATAGTTGAGCAAAGCTTTTCCGGGGAAGTTTTTTGTTCCGTTGAAGGCCATGTGCTCAAGGAAGTGAGCGAGACCGAGCTGTTCCTGAGTCTCGAGAGTGGAGCCTACTTTCTGGGCGATATAGAAGTTGGCACGGTTCTTGGGTTCTTCATTATGAAGAATGAAGTACTCGAGACCGTTGGGCAGCTTGCCCGACCTCACCTTCGGATTGAGGGGGAGCGGCGTGGGCTGCGGCATCTGGGCGTTGACGCAAAGGATGGTAAGCAGAACCATCGCGATGCTGAGAACTTTCCTCATCATAGATATTAAAATGTTAGTTTATAATGTATTTAGATCGATTTTAAAGTAACGATATGCATCGACTCATCGTGTTGAGTTCAGAAATGGAATTAAGTAGCTTTGAAAATATCTTAATATGATATATACGGCTAATTTTGGCTATTTTGACCTTGTCACTCAGTCGCTTAGCTCGCTAAGCTCCTTCGCTCCGCGGCCAACCTGTCTCAAAATTATCGCGCATCTATCATATTATTAATTGTTCTTAGATACTTATCGCCCACAAAATTAAAATAATAATTTGAATCAACCAAAGAAATTATTGAAAAACGATAAACATTTTATGTTTGCCCCCCTCTCCGAGATTCAGACGGAGGCTCTATTAGAATTAGGAATTGGGAGGTTTAGTTGTTGAGCAGACCGTTCATCATGGCGTAGAGTGAAAGGCCGGAGGCTGACCGGATGCCGAGTTTGGAGGAAACGTTGCGGCGGTGTGTGATGACGGTGTTGATCGAGATACAAAGCGAGTCGGCTATCTCTTTATTGGTTTTTCCGGCAGCCACCTCTCTGAGCACTTCAATCTCACGCGACGAGAGCGCGCCTTGCTCCGGAGATTCACTACCGACCGAATGGGCGAGACGCCGCAGAATGTCTACCACAGTTTCCTCGTCTGACTCAACGGAGAAGGATAGAAACGGAGGATTGACGGCAGATGAAGATCCGTATGAAGGTAGGCACACTCCCACCCTCTGCTTACGGGTCATAAAGAAATCAGGATTGAATAAAGCAACCTCCGGGGTGACAACGAAGGCGTCAAAACGTTCTGCGCTCGGAAAGAAATCATCAACATCCCTGAAAAATTCAGAATGAACACCGATCTCATCGGTTAGGACACGACGCAAGGCTATCGCCTCGAGCGAGGTGACACCAATAATTGCAAACCTCAGCTGATTTTCCATTCAGAACAAAAAAGGAGAATTTGGATAGGGTCAGTGTGACCTCTTATTATATAAAGACTTTCTCCACCATCGAACAGAGGATTCGTTCGCGGATACGATTATTCTGGCTTATGTCTCGCGCGAGCTGCGCCACAGCCGTCATCACGGCGAAGCAGAGATTGGAATCATACTCTCCACGGAGATGCCTCACAAAGAAGGCGGAGAGATCACCCACTTTCTCGGCAATTCCTCTACGTGAAAGTGAGGTTACCAATCCCGCCACCTCCCTCTCGGCCACTACCCTCTCCCCTCGAGCCATACGCCTGACAAGGGGGAAATATATCTCCCGGTCAGCACGGATTGAATCAAGGAGATCGCCACGTGTCTCCTCAAAGAAATCAAGCAGCATCCGGAGATTATTATGTCCGGGCGAACGATCCATTAGCGAAGAGAAATGACGTGCTATATTCGGGAGTTGCACCGAGGCATAATATTCATCCGTGAGAGAAAGATAATCAAGCACCCGATCCACTGGGAAAGCAGTGTCGACACCCTCCGGGAAATAATTCTCGTTGAGGAAGGTATTGACGACAGCAAGAAAGAAGCCGGGGTCGACACCGTCGCGTGTACACACCTCTCCGACAGAGAGATCGCCCACCCCGAGAAAAATGCCGAGACGATTGATCACCGGGATGAGCGACAAGTCGGAAAATATGGCTTCGGCCATAGAGGAGGATCCGGAAAGAATCATTTATTTTCTTAGCTTCTTAAGTAGAATGTGAATATGTTAAGGAATCAGCGGCGACGTACGCGGATTGTGGTATGCTGTGTGATGACCATATCCATCGGCACATCATGCTGCTCAGAGGGGAGAGTGTCGAGAAGCTGAAACTCATAACCCACTCCGATACGGGTGGCCATGGTAGTGGCCAACAAACGATCATAGAATCCCTTGCCGCGACCGAGACGTGTGCCCTGACGGTCGTAAGCGACAGCCGGGACTACAATCAATTCTATTTCGTCGGGAGAGACTGTGTCGTCGCCCTGCGGCTCCTCGATATGGAAACTACCGAGCTCGAGTCTTGACTCGTCATAAGGCAGAATATCAAGATTCACTCCGTTGACACGAGGCAGAAAGAACTTCTTCAGATCTTTCCATTTCCGCAGGAAAGAGATCGTAGGGAGCTCGTCGGGAAGAGCATGATACATCAATATACGGTCTGCCATCTGGAATGCCGCCGTGGCTTCAAGACGCTCAAACACCTGGGCGGCTGCACTCTCACGTTCTGCTTCCGAGAGCATCAGCCGAAGATTCTTCATCTTCTTTCTAATTTCTTTCTTTTCCATAATTATGTTTTTTATAAGTAAGTAGCTAAGTAGCTATATCAGGATTCATTTCTTTCCGGAAGGGGCAGACGCCCGGGAGTCTTTCTCACCGGACGACTTGATATTGACCGATGACTTTCCGGAGCGTAACTGACGGAGAGCCTCCTCCACAGTCTTATCGCCCTCGTTGAGCACCTGTATGCAAGCTTCCATCCCAAGCACATCGCGGGCTATGAAAGCCTTGATCTGACGAAGCAGAAGGTCGCGGCTCTGGTTGATGTAATACCAGCGGGCCGGTACGCCATTTGCAGCCGCGAACGACACAAAATTCTCAAGGAGTGTGTTGTCGCGCGGTAGAACTTTCATAAGACGCGGAAGAGTTTTCACTCCGTCAAGCATTGCTTTATATTTATCGGCCACACCGAATGCAAACTTCTGCAGCAGCCCCTTATTTGCTACATTGATATAGTAGGAGGTCAGACCCACAGTGTCTTCCGGCACAAAGACATCGGGCATGATTCCGCCCCCGCCATAGACAGTGCGTCCGTTGGGAGTGGTGAAAATCTTGCTCTTGTCAAGCTTTATTGAGTCTACGCTGAACATCTCTCCATGCGAGAAGCGATCAGCGATATCCATATCATAACTGCCGGAAGAACCGAGAGTATAAGGTTTCTGAATACTGCGTCCGGAAGGTGTGAAATAGCGCGCCACAGTGAGACGCATCGCCGATTTATCCTTAAATTCCGACTGATTCTGCACCAATCCCTTGCCGAAAGAGCGACGCCCTACCACCAGACCGCGGTCATTGTCCTGGATAGCGCCGGCGAAAATCTCCGAAGCCGATGCTGTGATTTCATCGGTGAGCACCACTATCTCCGAATCAAGATAATTGCCCGAACCGTCACTGACAGCCACAGTCTCATTAGCTCTCACTCTACCCTTCGAATAGACGATGAGTTTACCTTCCGGAAGAAATTCGTTAGCCATATATATAGCCTCATCCATAAATCCGCCGGTATTGCCGCGCAAATCAATGATAAAACGTGAGACTCCCTTCTTCTCAAGACTTTCGAGAGCCTCGACAAACTCCTTATAAGTGGTGCGTGCGAACTTGCTGACGCGCACATATCCCACAGAATCATCGACTGCATACACGCAATCCACACTATTGACCGGAATATCATCTCTTACCACATCAAACTCCAGAGGTTTGGACGAGGAGGATCTCACAACCTTAAGAAGCACGGAAGTGCCCTTCTGTCCACGAAGTGTGTGGAACACCGAATCCGAAGTCACACCCGGACCCGTAAGCAACGCCTTTCCGGCCGATATGATTCGGTCGCCCGGGAGAATACCTACTCTCTCAGCCGGACCGCCCGCCACCACTTCCATCACTCTGACCGAATCGGAGACTATCTGGAAAGTGACACCCACACCCGAGAATGAAGAGCCCAACTGATCATTGACCTCCTGCAACTCCGAAGCCGGAATATAAGAGGAATGAGGGTCGAGCGACTCCAGGATAGTCGGGAAGGCAGACTCCAGCAGAGAATCCACGTCGAGCACATCCACATATTCATCCCGGATGACAGCAAGCATCTCATGGAGCTTGCGCTCCGCGGGAGAGAGAGGAGAAAAAGTGACGTAGCGACCAATAAAGACACCGCCCACTATGCCGAGGGCAAGAGCAAGCGGGAGCAAGACGGCAGCGATATTCCTACGTTTTCCCATCGTCAGGCGTTTTCAATGAATTTTTCTATTTTCTCTTCAGGCATGTACACCACTTCCACACCCGCAGACCTCAGCAAGTCAAGTCCGTCCGTGATGCGATATAGTTCGGAGAAAACAACCCTCCGGATACCGGCCTGAATAATGAGTTTAGAGCATTCCATACAGGGAGAAGCCGTCACGTAGAGGGTGGCGCCTTCACTTGAATTATTGCTCCGCGCCACCTTTGTTATGGCATTGGCTTCCGCGTGGAGAACGTAAGGAAACGTCACTCCGGCGGCATCTTCACACACATTGTCAAAGCCGGAGGGAGTGCCGTTGAAGCCATCGGATATTATCATCTTATCCTTGACAAGGAGCGCGCCCACCTGCCGGCGACGACAGTAGGAATTCTCGCTCCATATCCTTGCCATCCGCAGATAACGCGAATCGAGGAGTGCTTGTTTGGAATCGTTGTTCATAATGAAGTTGTTTAAACTCATTTAAGTAATTGTAATGAAGTAAGTAGCTAAGTAGCTAAGAAAAATTAAACGATATAATAACTCAGTAGCTTAGAAAGTATCTTAATATGATATATGCGGCTAATTTCGGCCATCTTGACCTTGTCTCTCAGTCGCTTAGCTCGCTA